>NZ_WTLC01000016.1:0-104561 GCF_011378875.1 Pseudoalteromonas sp. Z9A5 | reverse complement strand
TATTTAGCGGCCTTAAAACACAGAGGTTCACCACTTTTAAAATTTGCAATTAATAGCTAAATTTTACTAGTCGTCCACCTCAGGGCGTGTTGTTAGCTGCTGATTTTAGCCCATATTATTATAGTGATGGATATTCATTAACTCATCTATCCGATCACAAACATCCAAATTTTCTTTGACGTCTGCTACCCAATCTTCTACTGCCAAACAAACATCTTTGCAAAATACATCTATTTGTAATTGATAGACACCATTTATGGAGTTTCCATGAATTATATTGCCATTCGGTGGCGGTGTAATAAATATAAAGGCTTCTTTATGCTCTTTTTCTAAAAGCCCCTGATGTAAACCTTTGCACCTAAACTTATAGCAATCACTACCAGTAAAAGAACAACCTTCGTTTGCAGGCATAGACTTTAGAGACTCTATGCCAGTTTCGTCCATTCTTGTAATTGCATCTGGATTTCTAGACATAACTAATTCAAATAAATTTTCAGGATCATATTTCACCTTTAAATACTTATTGAACCAATTACGATATCTCTCCCCAACTTCACCCCTCTTACCTGTAGGAGGCTTTTCTAACGCACCACAGATATCAGGTAAAGCTAATGCTAAAAATAAAGCTGAAAACCAATTTTCATCCTCTATCGATTTTCTTATTGATGATACAAACCGATCCATAGTTCGACTCCAAGCAGCTAACAGCTTTATCAGAGGACACTTTCCTCTTTTTATGAGCAATGTATGTCCTCTTAATTATTTTTAATATTAATAACAAATCCTGTAACACATTGCCAGCTTTAAACTTTAAGTCAGGCTGTTCTTTTATTAAAATGCAGAAAAGAGGAAAATGTCCTCATTTCTTGACTTAGGAGGAAAAATGTCAATACTGTATATAAATACAGTTAATTGAGAATTAAAATGAAAACTAAATCCCCTTTTCTTAATAGTATTATCAACTATATGTATAGCCATCACTATGCTAAAAAATCTATCGAAACTTATGTATTTTGGATTACTGCCTATATCCATTTTCATAATAAGCGGCACCCTACCAGTATGGGCAATAATGAAGTTGAAATATTTTTAAATCACTTAACAGTCACTAAAAAAGTAGCAGCGAGAACACAAGCAACCGCTTTAAATGCACTAGCTTTTTTATATAAACATATTATCAAGAATGAGCTCTCATTAGATTTAAATTTCGTTAAAAGTAACCGCCAACAGAAACTTCCTGTCGTACTTACACAGACTGAGGTATCGCTATTTTTTAGAAATATAAATAAACGACATTATTTGATAGCAAGCCTGCTATATGGAAGTGGTTTACGGCTGATGGAAGCAGTAAAAATAAGAGTTCAAGATATTGACTTCGACTATAAAAACATACGCATTTGGAACGGTAAGGGTAATAAAAATCGTATTGTGACACTTGCTGAAGAATTAATACCAATGCTAAGAAATCAAATAATTCAAGTTGATGAATATTTACAGTTAGATTTAAAAAATGATGCGTACGCCGGTGTATGGATGCCTCATCGACTTAGTAAAAAATACCCAAGCGCTAATAAGTCTTTACAATGGCAGTTTTTGTTCCCATCACATAAATTAAGTACAGACCCTGAAACAGGAGAAATAAGACGTCACCACTTAGATCATTCAGGGGTAAGAAAGGCAGTTAAACTGTCTTCAACAAAAGCTGAAATTAATAAACACGTTACGCCACATACTTTGCGTCACTCTTTCGCTACGCATTTGCTGCAAAGCGGCGCTGATATCCGCACAGTACAAACACAGCTAGGTCATAGTGATGTGCGTACTACACAAATATATACGCATGTACTACAACAAGGTGCCAACGGTGTTATTAGCCCTTTTTCAAGATTATAAATATCTCAGTAACAAGGCAAAAATTTAGTTATATTGTTTGTCTATATGAGAAGTTTTTAACGCAGTTAATTAGAACGCTAGAATGTTCTACGCTTTAATTCAACGGGTATCCTACTCATGTTTTACAACAAATTGTCAACGCCGTTGTTAGCCCTTTTTCAAGGTTATAAACTCCCCGATTTAAAACAAAAAAGCACAGTCCACAACAACCATGCTTTTTAAATAAACCTTAATTCAGTTCGGTTTACAAACGAATACCGCCGTCTATTTCAACCACGCGACCGGTAAAAAAGTCGTTTTCGATTATGTATTGTGCAGTATGCGCAATTTCGTCGCTTTCGCCTAAGCGCCCGACTGGCGTTACTGCAAGCATACGCTGTTTGGCTTCGGGCTTCATGGCGTCGGTCATGGCGGTGCTTATTACACCTGGTGCAATAGCGCCTACACGTATACCAAAACGACCAAGTTCTTTAGCCCATGTGGTGGTAAGTGCCACTACGCCTGCTTTTGATGCCGCGTAGTTTGTTTGGCCTATGTTACCTGCTCGCGCTACGCTCGACATATTAACGATTACGCCGCCTTTACCTGATTCAATCATGTGGCTTGCAGCTTCCCGCCCTGCTAAAAACACACCTGTCAGGTTTACATCAATCACTGATTGAAATTGCTCAAGAGACATTTTTTTAACGACTTTACCGTCTTTTGCTTTTATAAACATGCCATCGCGTAAAATACCGGCGTTGTTTATAAGGACGCCAATGTGACCAAAATCGCTGTTAATGGTATTAAATACGTTTTCTACTTCGCTCTCATTTGTTACGTTTGCGGCATACCCTTTTATATTGCTAGTTACACCTTCAAGCTGCATTAGTTGCATAAGTTGCTCGCATGCGGTGTTTAATAAGTCTTGTGCCATATCTATTAAAGCGATATTTGCACCCATAAGAGCAAACTTTTGCGCCATTGCAAAGCCTAAACCTTGTGCGCCACCGGTTATTACTACCGTGTTATTTTTAATTTCCACGCGTTGCTCCTACTTAGAAAACAGTTTAAAAATGGCACTAAAGTCATCACTACCCGCACCTTGGTGTTGTAGCATAGTGTATAAATTTTTAGCCATTGAACCCATAGGGGTTGTTGAATTACTTTGCTGCGCGGCTTCCATGGCAAGGCCTAAATCTTTAGCCATTAAATCAACCATAAAGCCTGGTTTATAATCGTTACTTGCAGGTGCACCGTCCATTACACCTGGGCAAGGGTTGTAAAGTTCGAGTGTCCAGTTACGGCCAGAACTTGCGGTCATTATGTCGCTAAGTACTTTAGGATCGAGGCCGTTATTTATGCCCATTTGTAGTGCTTCGCTGGTGCCTGCCATTAAAATGCTAAGTAGCATGTTATTACATATTTTTGCAACTTGTCCTGCGCCAATATCACCTGCATGAAATATGTTTTTACCCATATCACTAAGCACTGTATTTGCTTTATCAAACGCTGCTTTTTCGCCGCCTACAATAAAGGTAAGTGTGCCTGCAGTTGCGCCTGCAACGCCGCCCGACACCGGTGCATCTACAAAGTTTATGCCCTGATCGCCAAGCGCACTGCCTACAATACGGGCTGATTCTGCATCTATTGTAGAGCAGTCAATTACTAATGTACTTTTGCTCAGCACGTTAATTAAACCGCTGTCGTCGTTATTACCTAAGTAAAGCGATTTAACATGTTTGCCCGCAGGTAACATGCTAATAAGCACGTCAGCATTAGTTGCACAGTGCTTTGCATCAACCGCTGCTTTTGCACCTTTGCTTGCAAGCTCATTTACGACCGATTGGTTTAAATCGAACACGCTAACAGTATGTCCAGCTTTAATTAAGTTAGCCGCCATTGGGCCGCCCATATTACCTAAACCAATAAAACCTATGTTTAATTTACTCATAGTTGTTCCTTTTAGATACCAATTTTATTTAACAGCAAGCTCATTGAGCGGGTGATTTTCGCCAAAGCGGTTAGCAAAAAAGCTATCTATTATTGTTTGTGGTACATCACTAAGTGTTTTGTATTGCCAATTTGGCGCACCGTCTTTATCTATTAGTAGCGCCCTTACACCTTCTTGAAACTCACCTACTTCGCCAGCGCGAACCGACATACCCAGCTCCATTTTAAAACACGCTAATAAGCTTTTGCCTTGGCTTGTTTTTAATTGCTCACTTACAAGTGCACAACTTAGTGGGCAGCCATGTTTAAGTGATTTTTGGGCGCATTGTAGCCATTTATCGTCAGTGGTTAGCCCTAAAATGTAATCAACTTGCTCCTGCAAGGTTGTAAACTCACCCAGTCTTTGAATCGTTTTTAGGTTAGCTTTTACGTTGCCTTTGGGCATACACGCCGACTGGTTGTCTAAATCGGTGAGTAAATCGGTTAATCGCTCATGATTTAGCCTGTCATGATTTGAATTTGCTGTTTTATCCCACTTGGCAGTTAAAATTTGTGCAAGCATGGCATCATATTTATTGCTATCGATGAAGTGATCGGCAAGCGATACAAAACGCGCGTCGTCGCAGTTTATAGAGGCCGACGTTAGCCCTAAAAATAGCCCAACACTTTGTGGCATTTTATGTAAAAAGTAACTGCCGCCTACATCAGGGTATAACCCTATGGTTTGCTCTGGCATGGCAATGCGTGATGTTTCCGTTACTACGCGGTGGCTAGCACCAGCCATTAACCCTAAACCGCCGCCCATTACTATGCCGTTACCCCAAACAAGGATTGGTTTATCAAAGGTATGAATAAGATAATCAAGCTTGTACTCAAGCGTAAAAAATTCTTCAACTAAGCTTATTGGTTTACCTTGCGCCATTGCATGATGAAGGCTTACAACATCGCCACCTGCGCAAAATGCTTTATCGCCTGCGCCTTTTAACAACACCATTGCAATAGCATCATCGTCTTGCCAAGCTCGCAATTGCGGCTCAAGTAATTTGATCATCTCAAAATTAAGTGCATTTAAGGCTTTTGGCGCGTTGAGTGTAATAAGCCCAATTAAACTGCCATTTTCTGCGGTTGCGGTTTCAAATATCACGGGCTCATCGGCGCTATTTAATAATGTTAAAGTACTCATTAGCCGTTTACCCAGTTAGCGCGGCGTTTTTCTAAAAAGGCATTTACGCCTTCTTGTTGATCTTCGGTATCAAATAAACCAACAAATAACTCGCGCTCAAGAGGCAATACACTCGCCATTGGTTGATGACGCCCTTTTTGAATCAATGTTTTACACGCTGCAACTGAGGTAGGGCTTTGCTCGCTTACTTGATTAGCTAGTTTTAATGCCGCCGCAAAGCTTTCGCCCTGCGGTACTACTTCTTCTACTAAGCCAATTTGCAGGGCTTTATCAGCTTTTAAGCGCTCGCCGCATAAAATCATGCGTTTTGCCCAGCCTTCGCCAACTAGCCATGCTAAATTTTGTGTGCCACCAGCACAGGGTAATAACCCTACTTTAGCTTCAGGGAGCGCCATTTGTGCTTGCTCTTCCGCTATACGTACGTCGCACGCAAGCGCCACCTCTAAACCGCCGCCCATTGCATAGCCGTTTATGGCAGCAACCGACACGCCTCTAAAATTAGTAAGCGCTTCAAATGCTTCACCAAATACACGCGACATATCAGCAGCTACGCCTTTATCGCCACATGCAAATACGTTCAGGTCGGCACCCGCGCTAAAAAACTTCTCGCCTTCGCCAGTCAGTACTAATGCATAAATATTTTTATTATTATTAAGCTCATTAACGGTATTTTTTAAATCAACTAAGGTGTCTTTTGTCCAGGTGTTTGCTGGCGGATTAGACATCGTTAAAATAGCAACATGACCTTCAATTGTAAGTTCAATACTCGGATTAGATTTAGATTCTGACATACATTGCTCCTTATAAAACGTCGTTTGCTGACTCAGCCAAAATACGGCGCGCAATTATTACACGCATAATCTCGTTAGTGCCTTCTAAAATTTGATGAACGCGTACATCACGTACATGGCGCTCTAGCGGGTATTCTTTTATGTAACCGTAACCACCATGAATTTGCAGTGCGTCGTTACACACGGTAAAGCCAACATCGGTAGCAAAACGTTTAGCCATGGCGCAGTAAGTTGTTTTTTCAACGTCGTTATTATCAAGTTTAAATGCTGCAAGCCTAACCATTTGGCGCGCAGCTACAAGCTCGGTGTTCATGTCGGCAATTTTAAATTGTAGCGCTTGAAACGCAGCGAGTGGCTTACCAAATTGGGTGCGTTCTTTTAAATATTCACGGGCGGTATTAAGCGCCGCTTGCGCTGTACCAATTGAACATGTGGCAATGTTAATTCGACCGCCATCAAGGCCTTGCATCGCAAATTTAAAGCCTTCGCCCTCTGCGCCTAATAAGTTATGCGCAGGAATGCGTACATTTTCAAAGCTAATAGAACGAGTAGGTTGTGCGTTCCAACCCATTTTTTCCTCAGCTTTGCCGTATTCCACGCCTTTTGCGTCGGCAGGCACTACAAATGCCGAAATACCCGCAGCGCCTTCGCCACCGGTACGTGCCATTACAACTAATACTTCGGTTTCGCCAGCGCCCGATATAAACATTTTTGAGCCGTTAATAACGTACTCATCGTCCTCAAGCACGGCTTTTGTTTTAAGTGATGCCGCGTCTGAACCCGAACCAGGCTCTGTTAAACAATAAGAGGCAAGTAGCTCGCCCATTACTAATTGCTCTACGTATTGGTCTTTAACTGCATCGGTACCAAAACTTGCTACCATCCACGTTGCCATATTATGAATGGTTAACATGGCCGTGGTTGCTGTACAGCCCATAGCAAGCTGTTCAAAAATAATACTCGAATCTAAACGCGATAAACCAAGGCCGCCGGCTTCCTCTGGCGTGTATAAACCACAAAAACCAAGCTCGCCCGCTGCTTTAATCGTGTCTTTAGGGAAAATATGTTCGCGATCCCATTTTGCTGCATAGGGTGCGAGTTCTGACTCGGCAAATTGACGTGCTGTTTGCGCAAAGGCTTGTTGATCTTCTGATAAATTAAAGTCCATGGTAGAGACCTCTTTAGTTGTGTGTTTGTTGTTGTGTGTTTGTTGCGTGTCGTTTTCCCATTACAGGAATAGTTAGTGACGAGCAGCGAAGACTTATGTGTGTTGTGTGTGAAGTAGCCTTCGCGCCCATCTTTTTTATTATTAGTTATTTAGTTATTCGTTTTAATCATGATTACTTTAAGTTAATGCTCATGTTTGGACCAGACGCAATGTCGTCTTCAAACCAACGTGAGGTAATCGTTTTAGTTTCTGTGTAAAAACGAATACCTTGTTTACCGTACGTGTGTGTATCGCCGTAAAACGAGCCTTTCCAACCAGTGAACGAAAAGAACGGAAGTGGCACCGGAATTGGCACATTAATACCCACTTGGCCTACTTCAATTTCGTGTTGGAATTTACGAGCCACTGCGCCGCTTGATGTAAATAACGAGGTACCGTTACCGTATGGGCTGTCGTTAATAAGTGCGATCGCTTCATCAAGCGTGTTTACAAACATACACGCTAGTACTGGGCCAAATATTTCTTCTTTGTATAAATCCATTTCTTTGGTTACGTCAGTAAATAACGTTGGGCCAACCCAGTTACCTTGCTCATACCCTTCAACCGTAAAGTCAGAACCATCAATTAAACAGGTAGCGCCTTGCTCTTTACCACCGGCAATGAGTGATAAAATACGTGCTTTTGCTGCTTTTGATGTTTGTGGACCGTATGCCGCATTAGCATCATCCCACACGCCTGGGCGTACATTTTCAAAGCCTGCTTTAATTTCATCTACCCATTCGCTTGCTTGACCTACAAATACAGCAACCGAAATACCCATACAACGTTGGCCAGCTGCACCGACCGATGCGCCTACTAGGTTGTTTACAACGTGCGATTTACTTGCATCAGGCATAATAACCATGTGGTTTTTAGCGCCAACACACGCTTGCACACGTTTAAGATTTTGTGTGCCTTTAGAATAAATATAAGCACCTACACCACACGAACCAACAAACGAAATAGCACGCACTGCTTTATCTTCTAGTAAGCGGTCTACTTGTGGTTTTGTACCGTGAACAACTTGTAATACGCCTTTTGGTGCGCCGGCTTCAATAAATAGCTCTGCTAAGCGCATTGGTGTAAGTGGATCTTGCTCAGACGGTTTTAAAATAAAGGTGTTACCACACACAATAGCCAGCGGGAACATCCAAAGTGGGATCATTGCAGGGAAGTTAAACGGAGTAACGCCCGCACACACGCCAAGTGGCTGCATGTAAGAATACGTATCGATTTTACGCGCTACGTTTTCCATTGTTTCACCCATCATTAATGATGGTGCGTTCGCTGCTTGCTCTACTACTTCAATACCACGCCAAACATCGCCTTTTGCATCTTCAAATGTTTTACCCAATTCGTGGCAAATAATGGTAGCAAGCTCATCGTGATGTTCTTTTAATAGCGCAGCGTACTTCATCATAATGCGTGCACGTTCAGTAATGGGTACGTCTTTCCATGTTTTAAACGTCTCAGAGGCTGAGGCAATTGCCGCGTCCATTTCTGAATCGGTAGTGCATGGCACTTGTGCAAGTACTTCTTGAGTTGCTGGGTTTATAACGTCGATAAGCTCTTTAGACGCTGATTGAATAAATTCGCCATTAATAAGTAGTGGAACTTGGTGCATAATTAAATCCTAGTGTGTGAGTTGTGTGTTCTCTTTTAAAAGTTGTGTGTTCTCTTTTAGAATTGGTAGCGCCGCTTTGTTAGTATTATTAGTGCAGCGCTTTTATAGTTATTCGTACAGCTTTCTTATAACTATTTAATACCTCGTTAATACGCTTCTACGGCCATAGCAACCGCTTCACCGCCGCCAATACATAAAGACGCAATGCCTTTTTTAAGGCCTCGGTTTTTAAGGGCATGAATAAGCGTTACTAAAATACGCGCGCCGCTTGCACCAATTGGATGACCCAATGCACATGCACCGCCATTCACGTTTACTTTGCTTTCATCAAGTTTTAACTCGTTAATAGCCAGCATGGTTACCATGGCAAATGCTTCATTAATTTCCCAAAGGTCAACGTCGTTTACAGCCCAACCTGCTTTTTCAAGCACGCTGCTTATTGCACCTACTGGCGCTACTGTAAATTCACTTGGTTTTTGAGAATGAGTACTGTGCGCTACAATTTTACAAAGCGGTGTTAAACCCTGCTCTTTTGCTTTTGATTCGCTCATTAATATAAGCGCCGCGCCCCCGTCTGAAATTGACGATGAATTAGCGGCTGTAATGGTGCCGTCTTTTTTAAAGGCTGCACGTAAGGTAGGAATTTTTTCTGGGCGGGCGTTACCTGGTTGCTCGTCAATCGAAACTGTTACATCACCTTTGCGTGTTTGCATTGTGTGCGGTGCAACTTCGTTATCAAAGCTACCATTTTGTATTGCTGCTTTTGCTTTACTTAATGAGCCTAATGCAAACGTATCCATTTGCTCGCGACCAATGCCGTATTCGTCGGCGGTGTCTTGTGCAAAACAACCCATTGCTTTGTTGTCGTAGGCATCTTCAAGGCCGTCGCTCATCATGTGATCTTTTATTTCGCCATGCCCCATACGCATTCCGCCACGCGCTTTTGGAATAAAGTACGGTGCGTTTGTCATGCTTTCCATGCCACCAGCAATAGCAGATTGAATAGAGCCCGCCTTAATTAAATCGTTTGCAAGCATGGCTGCTTTTAAACCAGATCCGCACACTTTATTAATTGTTGTAGCGCCAGTGCTAAGTGCAAGCCCTGCTTTTAACATTGCTTGGCGTGCAGGCGCTTGCCCAAGGCCCGCTGGTAATACACAGCCCATAATTACTTCATCTATAGCGTTATTAGCTAAACCAGTTTGTGCAAGTGCGCTGGCAATGGCGGTAGCGCCAAGCTCGGTAGACTGCGCATCACTTAACGCTCCCATAAATCCACCCATTGGGGTGCGTTTTGCTGCTACAATTACCACTGATTCTAAAGTCATAACTAACTCCGTTGTAATTTAATGCAAATAGTTGTTAGTATATTTGCTCTATTAATTTAGTATTCATTTATTATTTAACACCCATACACAATACTAACGTTTACGCCAACGTCAACTAAAAACAGCTTAATCTTTTGTTTTAAAAGTGTACGCATTATTTTCCACCTGTAAGGCTTTACCTACCAAATAAAAATAAACTATTGAATATTAGCAATATAACTCAACACTTCGCACCAACACTCCTTTATAAATAGTTTCAAAACACACCAAGCTTTACCTTTACGTAAACATCACTTATATTGGGGTTATTCGAATGAGGTAAATACAAAAATGAAACCAGATAATCAAACAAACTTTGCAAGCTCATCTAATATACCGGCAAGTAATGAGCAAACATTTAGCATTAGCGAACTCGCTAAAGAATTTGACATTACAACCCGCTCTATTCGTTTTTACGAAGACCAAGGGTTAATTACACCTGAGCGAAACGGGCAAACCCGTATTTATTCAAAACGCGACAAAGTGCGTTTAAAACTAATACTACGCGGTAAGCGCCTTGGCTTTACATTGGCCGAAACCGGTCGTTTGTTTGAACTGTACGACGCAGATAAATCAAGCGCTAAGCAGTTGGTTACCATGCTTGACCTTATTTCAGAAAAAAAAGCAGACCTATCTCAACAAATGGACGACATTAAAGTTGTTCTTATGGAATTGGTAACAGCCGAGCGCCGCTGCCGCGACACCCTTAACAAAATAGACGAGTAAGTTTATTTTTAAAATAAAAACACACTGACAACACACACGTCACACAGGAATGAATCATGAGCACTATTTCACTATATAAAGAAATGAACTTTGGCCTTGGCGAAACTGCCGATATGATCCGCGACCACGTAAACAGTTTTGCGAGTCAGGAGATTGCCCCGCTTGCTGAAAAAACTGATTTAGATAACGCTTTTCCAAATCAACTTTGGACACAAATGGGCGAAATGGGCGTACTGGGTATGACCGTATCTGAAGAACTTGGCGGCGCCGGTTTAGGTTACTTAGAACATGTTATTGCTATGGAAGAAATTAGCCGTGCCAGTGCCTCTATAGGTTTAAGCTATGGAGCACATTCTAACCTGTGTGTTAATCAAATTAACCGTAACGGTACACAAGCTCAAAAAGAAAAATACTTACCAAAGCTTATTAGTGGCGAACACATTGGAGCTCTTGCAATGAGCGAGCCTAATGCAGGCTCTGACGTTGTATCGATGAAACTTAAAGCCGAGAAAAAAGGCGATAAGTACATTTTAAACGGTAATAAAATGTGGATCACCAATGGTCCAGATGCACACACTCTAGTTATTTACGCTAAAACAGATTTAAACGCCGGCGCTAAAGGCATTACCGCGTTTATTGTTGAGAGCAACTTTCCTGGTTTTTCTACGGCGCAAAAGCTAGACAAACTGGGTATGCGTGGCTCAAACACCTGTGAGCTGGTATTTGAAAACTGCGAAGTGCCCCAGGAAAACATTTTAGGTAATTTAAACGAAGGCGTTAAAGTACTTATGAGTGGTCTTGATTACGAACGCGTAGTACTTGCAGCAGGTCCGCTTGGCATAATGCAAGCGTGTATGGATATAGTGGTACCGTATATTCACGAGCGTAAACAGTTTGACACCCCTATTGGTCAATTTCAGTTAATTCAGGGCAAAGTAGCCGACATGTATACACAAATGAATGCAGCCCGCTCATATGTATATACGGTAGCTCGCTCTTGTGACCGTGGTGAAACAACCCGTAAAGATGCAGCCGGTGCCATTTTATACGCCGCAGAACTTGCGACTAAAATGGCGCTTGATGCGATTCAAATTTTAGGTGGCAATGGCTACATAAACGAATACGCCACAGGCCGCCTGCTTCGTGATGCTAAATTATACGAAATTGGTGCAGGCACATCAGAAATACGCCGTATGCTTATTGGTCGCGAACTTTTCACTGAAAGCCGTTAAGGATTAAACCATGACGATTTTAAAATCGAGCGTTAACCCTCACGATCCAACGTTTGTGCAAAACCACAAAAACATGTCGGCGCTGGTGGACGATTTACGCAGTAAAGTAGCAACAATTAGCCAAGGCGGAGGCGCTGCATTAAAGGAGCGCCACGAAGGCCGTGGTAAATTATTTGTACGCGACCGTATAAGTACGTTAATTGACGAAGGCTCACCGTTTTTAGAAATATCGCAATTTGCTGCCTTTGGTGTGTACGAACAAGCAATACCGTGCGCAGGTGTTGTAGCCGGCATTGGTCGTGTTAAAGGCATTGAATGCATGATTATTGCAAACGATGCCACGGTTAAAGGTGGTACGTATTTTCCGCTTACCGTTAAAAAGCATTTACGCGCACAAGACATCGCAGAGCGCTGCCACTTACCGTGTATTTATCTTGTAGATTCGGGCGGTGCAAACCTGCCTGAGCAAGACGATGTATTTCCGGATAAGCTGCATTTTGGTCGTATTTTTTACAATCAAGCCCGTATGTCGGGTAAAGGTATTCCACAAATTGCCGTGGTAATGGGGTTATGTACCGCAGGTGGTGCATACGTACCGGCAATGGCAGACGAAAGCATTATTGTAAAAGATCAAGGCACTATATTTTTAGCAGGTCCGCCGCTTGTAAAAGCAGCAACAGGCGAGGAAGTAACAGCCGAGGAGCTTGGCGGTGCCGATGTGCACTGTAAAGTGTCAGGTGTTGCCGATCACTACGCTGAAAACGATGCTCATGCGCTGTCTATTGCGCGCCAATGTATTGAGCGCATTAACTACACACGCCCTACTGCGCCGTTACTTAAACAAGAGCTAGAAGATGTAAAACCACCGCGTTACGATATTAACGAGCTTTACGGCATTGTAGGCACCGACCTTAAAAAGCCGTTTGATGTACGCGAAGTAATAGCCCGCACTGTAGATGACTCATCATTTGATGAATTTAAACGCTATTTTGGTGAAACGTTAGTCACCGGTTTTGCCAGCATTTATGGCAACCCCGTTGGCATAGTGGCTAATAACGGTATTTTATTTAGTGAGTCGGCGCAAAAAGGCGCACACTTTATTCAGCTGTGTGCTCAGCGCAATATTCCTTTAGTGTTTTTACAAAATATTACCGGCTTTATGGTGGGTAAAAAATACGAAGCCGAAGGCATTGCAAAGCACGGCGCTAAAATGGTGATGGCGGTTTCGTGTGCTGACGTACCTAAATTCACAGTACTTATTGGCGGCTCTTACGGCGCAGGTAACTACGGAATGTGTGGTCGTGCATTTGAACCAACCATGATGTGGATGTGGCCTAATGCCCGTATTTCGGTCATGGGCGGCGAACAAGCAGCCGGTGTAATGGCGCAAGTTAAACAAGATGGTTTAGCACGCAAAGGTCAAAGCATGAGCGAGCAAGAAATCAGTGACTTTAAAAAGCCAATTATTGACCAGTACGAAGAGCAAGGTCATCCGTATTACGCCAGCGCACGCTTGTGGGATGACGGTATTATAGACCCTGCCGACACGCGTAATGTATTAGGGCTTGCGTTAACAGCTGCGAATAACGCACCAAAACGTGATTCGAAATTTGGCGTATTTAGAATGTAACCGGAGCGCAAAATGTCAGTAACACTACAAATAACAAAATCTAATGTGGCTGTACTTGTGTTAAGCCGCCCAGAAAAAAGAAACGCATTTAACAGTGAAGTAATACACGAGCTAATTCAGTGTATTGAACATGCAAATACGCTTGATATTCGTGCTTTGGTTTTAAAAACAGAAGGTAAACACTTTTCAGCCGGTGCTGATTTAGCTTGGATGAAATCGATGGCGGATAACAACTATGCCGATAACCTAGCTGATTCAATGCAATTAGCTAAATTAATGCAGGTATTAGCAAGCTCGCCACACCCTACAATTTGCGCTGTGCAAGGTGCTGCTTTTGGTGGTGCTCTGGGTTTAATAGCCTGTTGCGACATAGCCCTTAGTAAAGACGATGCACAATTTTGTTTAAGCGAAGTAAAGCTTGGTCTTATTCCAGCAGTTATTAGTCCATACGTCATTAAAGCCATTGGTGAGCGCGCTGCTCGCAGGTACTTTTTAACGGCTGAAGTGTTTGATGCACATACTGCTAAACAACTTGGTTTAATTCATCAAGTAACCGGTAATTTAGACTGTGCGGTCGATAATATGCTGCAAACACTAATTGATAACGGACCTGTTGCAGTAAAAGCTGCTAAAGCATTAATTAACGATGTAGCAAATAAACCAATAACCGATGAACTCATTGAGCTTACCGCAGAGCGTATTGCAAAAATTCGCGTATCTGAAGAAGGTCAAGAAGGGCTAACTGCTTTTTTTGATAAACGCCCACCCGCTTGGCAACTGTAGGATTGATTATGAACACACAACGATTACAAAAAATACTGATTGCCAATCGTGGAGAAATTGCGTGTCGAGTAATGCGCACTGCAAAACAAATGGGCTTAACCACGGTCGCGGTTTATTCTGATGCAGACAAACATGCTCAACACGTAAAAATGGCCGACGAGGCTTACCATATTGGTGCTGCGCCAAGTAAAGATTCGTATTTAGTAGCAGACAAAATTTTACAAGTTGCCAAAGACTGCGGCGCTGATTGTATTCACCCAGGCTATGGTTTTTTATCTGAGAACAGCGATTTTGCTAAAGCCTGCGAAGCTAACAACATTGCGTTTGTAGGACCACCAGCAAGTAGCATTGAAGCAATGGGGTCTAAAACCCGCGCTAAAGAAATAATGGCAGCTGCTAACGTGCCGTTAGTACCTGGTTATTATGGCGATAAACAAGATCCTGCTTTTTTACAAAGTGAAGCTGAAAAAATTGGCTACCCTGTACTAATTAAAGCTGCCTTTGGTGGCGGTGGTAAAGGCATGCGCGTTGTACAAAACGCCAAACAATTTATGAGTGCACTTGAGGGCGCGCAACGTGAAGCAATTGCCGGTTTTGGTAACGATTTAGTATTGCTTGAGCGCTACGTAAACCAGCCTCGCCATGTTGAAGTGCAAGTATTTGCAGATAACCATGGTAACTGTGTTTATTTAGGCGATCGTGATTGTTCTTTGCAACGTCGTCATCAAAAAGTAATTGAAGAAGCCCCTGCTCCGGGTTTATCTGACGAGCTACGCAAAGAAATGGGCGAAGCGGCTGTACGTTGTGCATTGGCTATAAATTATAGAGGTGCAGGTACGGTTGAGTTTTTACTGTGTGGCGATGAATTTTTCTTTATGGAAATGAATACGCGCCTTCAAGTAGAACACCCAGTGACCGAAATGGTAACCGGTGTAGATTTAGTCAATTGGCAAATTAATATTGCGGGTGGGCAAACACTGCCACTGACACAAAGTGATATTCAATTGCAGGGTCATAGCTTTGAAGCGCGTATATACGCAGAAGATCCAGCTAACGACTTTATTCCGTGCTCAGGCACTATTGAAGCGTTACATACACCCCTTAACAGTGAATTTGTACGCATTGATACAGGCATTGCACAAGGCGACGAAATCAGCCCGTTTTACGATCCGATGATTGCAAAACTTATTGTGCACGACGACAATCGCGAACAAGCCTTGAGCCGTTTACAACACGCCCTTGAGCAATTTCATTTAGCGGGTTTTAGCACTAACATTGGCTTTTTACATAACTTAGCAAGCCACCCTACGTTTAAACAAGGTGCGCCAAGTACACACTTTATTGCAGAGCAAGGCGAGTCGTTAGTTGCGGTTGATAAATCGTTATTACAAGCAAGCCAACTTATTGGTGCTTTTGCATATTTAGAATCGTTAACTAGCACCCAAAATGCGCAAAACAGTGCAAGCCCTTGGCAACAACTGAGTGGTTTTACACTCAATGCTCCGCAAGCAATTAAAATCCCTTTTGCCGATTTACAGCTAAGCGCTATAAAAACGTCAGCGGGCTATAGTATTACGCATAACGAGCACGTATTTAACCTACAAGGCACATTAAATAATGGTCTTTGCAGTGTATTTATTAATGGCGAAAAACATACCGCGCATGTAAATACTGTTGGCAATAGTACCTTGAGCAATAGTACCGTGGCCAATATTGTCACTGTTATGAATAAAGCACTGCAAACTAAGCTTGAACTAGTTGATAAACATTATATCAGTTCGCACGAAAGCGAAGCTTTGCCACTTGCCGCGCCGCTTAATGGCACGGTAGTTAAGCACTTAATCGACATTGGTAGCACAATTACCAAAGGTGATGCGGTTGTTATTATTGAAGCCATGAAAATGGAATACACGCTTAACGCACCGCATGACGGAATTTTAAAAAGCTACTGTTTTGGTGAAGGCGAATTAGTAACGCATGGCGCTCTACTTGCGATAGTAGAAGATACAACAGAGGAAGGTGCATTATGAGTGCATTTCCAAGTAAAGTTCGTATTGTTGAAGTTGGCGCACGAGACGGCTTACAAAACGAAAAAACAGTAAGCACAGCCGATAAAGTAGCACTTATTAACGCCTTAAGTGCTGCTGGCTTAAAAGATATTGAAGCTGGCGCGTTTGTGTCACCAAAATGGGTGCCGCAAATGGCAGACTCAGCCGATGTAATATCAGCCCTTAATTTACCCGATGTAAATTTAAGCGCCCTTACACCTAACTTAAAAGGCGCACATGCAGCGCACGCTGTCGGCATTAAAGAGTTTGCTATATTTACAGCTGCGAGTGAGTCGTTTTGTCAAAAAAACATAAACTGCTCAATAGAGCAAAGTATTGAACGCTTTAGCGAAGTAATGGCGTTTGCTAAAGCTAATAATATCCGCGTACGTGGTTATGTAAGCTGTGTGCTAGGTTGCCCTTATGAGGGTGAAATTAACCCGCAAGCAGTACTGAGTGTATCGCAAAAGCTATTAGATTTAGGATGTTACGAAGTAAGCCTTGGCGATACCATTGGTGTTGGCACCGCTAAAAAAGTAACGCAGTTAATAGAGTTACTTTTAACGCACATTGATAAAACCAAACTTGCCGTGCATTTTCATGATACTTACGGTCAAGCGCTTACAAATATTTACGCAGCCTTAAGCCTAGGTATAGCAACGGTTGACGCGGCAGTCGCAGGCCTTGGTGGCTGTCCTTATGCTAAGGGTGCGTCAGGAAATGTTGCCACCGAAGATGTAGTTTACTTACTGCAAGGGCTTGGCATTGAACACGGAATTGATTTACAAAGGTTAAGTGAGGCTGGCTGGGAGATAACCAAAGCACTTGGTAAACAACCTGTGAGCAAAGTATCTGTGGCACTACACACTAAATAGCTATCTTATAAAATGATGATTCAAGATAGTTAACAACAAATAGCACACAATGAGGAGAGACTCATGGCCGGTTTTGATAAGGTAGTTTATAGCTACGAAGCTGCAATGGAAGGATTAAAAGACGGCGATACCATTATTGCCGGAGGTTTTGGTTTATGTGGTATTCCAGAGGGTTTAATTAAACAAATTAAGCAGATGCAAACAAAAGACTTAACCGTGGTATCTAATAACTGTGGTGTTGATGACTTTGGTTTAGGTATTTTATTACAAGACAAACAAATTAAAAAAGTAATTGCCTCATACGTTGGCGAAAATGCCCTATTTGAGCAGCAGTTATTAAGTGGTGAAATTGATGTAGAGCTTACGCCACAAGGTACTCTTGCCGAAAAAATGCGCGCTGGTGGCGCAGGCATACCTGCCTTTTACACCGCAACCGGTTACGGAACCCCTGTTGCTGAGGGCAAAGACGTAAAAGAATTTAATGGGCGCCCGTATATTTTAGAAGAGTCTATAACAGGTGAATTTGCCATAGTAAAAGCATGGAAAGCCGATCGTTACGGTAATTTAGTGTTTAGACACACGGCAATGAACTTTAATCCAATGGCGGCAACGGCTGGCAAAATTACCGTTGCCGAAGTAGAAGAGATTGTAGAGCCGGGTGAGCTTGAGCCAAGCCAAATTCATACCCCAGGTATTTTTGTAAATCGCGTTATTAAAGGCAGCTTTGAAAAACGCATTGAACGTGTAACAACACGAGATTAAGCAGGAGCATAATTATGGCATTATCACGTGAACAAGTTGCAATGCGCGTTGCACAAGAACTACAAGATGGTTACTACGTTAATTTGGGCATAGGAATTCCGACACTCGTCGCAAACTATGTACCGGATGATATTGAAGTTATGTTACAGTCCGAAAATGGTCTTTTAGGTATGGGTCCGTACCCTACTAAAGCAGAGCTAGATGCCGATATGATAAACGCGGGTAAAGAAACCGTGACAGCTGCTAAAGGTGCAGCCATATTTAATAGTGCGGATAGTTTTGCCATGATACGGGGTGGTCATGTAGACTTAACTGTTCTGGGTGCATTTGAAGTTGACCAGAACGGCAATATTGCATCGTGGATGATCCCTAAAAAGCTAATTAAAGGCATGGGCGGCGCGATGGATTTAGTCGCTGGCGCAAAAAATATTATTGTTACTATGACTCATGCTAGCAAGCATGGTGATTCTAAACTATTAGAGGCATGCTCTTTACCGCTTACAGGCGTTAATTGCGTTAAAAAAATAGTGACAGACTTAGCCGTACTAGAAGTGAAAGACGGCGCATTTCATCTATTAGAACGCGCTCCTGGTGTATCAGTTGATGAAATTATTAGTAAAACAGCAGGTAAACTACTTGTTGATGGTGAAGTACCAGAAATGGTTTTTTAGTTACTTTTAAAAAGTTTAATTAAAATATCGCTTTACCTTGTACCGACCTCATTCCCAGTGCCAATGGCGCTGAGTTACCCAAAATCCCTCTTACGAGGGATTTTTTTTATCTTTTTCTTTATTTTTTGGTCTTATTCATACATCTGTAGTAAATTATTATCTATAATAAGTGAATATTTAGATAGTCAGTATCTAGAGCTTTTGCACTACATTGTTGTTATCATGCACCACTTTTGTGAACTTGCTCTATAAATATTATTAACTAATTGATATTATTAGTTTTAATAACTGGTTCGATTATTGCCTATAGTAGGCGTCTCAAATAACTTTATATTGGAAAACATGCAAACTCCTATTCGTGGCCTTCGCTCTTTTTGCTTTGCAGCAAGAAGCCTAAGTTTTAAGCATGCAGCTAACGAGCTGTACTTAACTCCGTCTGCGGTAAGCCATCAAATTAAACAATTAGAAGAACAACTTGGCATTGAACTTTTTCAGCGTAAAACTCGCTCAATTAGTTTAACTACGGCCGGAAAAAACTTCTTTGATGCTATATCTCCAATAATTAGCACCTTAGAGGGCACCATCAATGAATTTAGTCAGATGCAGCAAAATACAAACTTGACGATAACGTTACCTGAGTTTTTTGCTAGTGAATTACTTATGCCTAGATTGCGTGAATGGACGTCAGAACATCCTAATATCAATTTGCAAATGGACACGCTTAAAACACGTAAAGAATTAACGCGCCATAGTGATTTATCAATCGTTTTATCATCAAGTAAGCCCACTGAAGGGTTAACAACTGAGTTGTTTAATTTAGAGTATATTCCGGCTTGTAACGAAAAATTGCTAGTTCAATGGAAAGACGATCACCGTAAAGCGCTTAATCAAGTCCCGCTTATTTTGCATAAAGCTCGCCCATGGGCATGGCATCAATGGGCTGAAAAGTCAGGAATAGATGATTTTTCTCCAACACAAATCATTCAAATTGACAGCATGTTTGGTGTAGCTAGAGCTGCACAACAAGGCATGGGAATAGCATTAATCCCATTACCGATAAGCCAGAGTTGGTTAGATGAAAAATGGTTATTTAAACTGTTTGAACAGCCACTAACAACGAAAGATAAATACTATTTAGTACAACATGAAGCAAGTGAGCCAAACCACCCTCTTGATATATTTGCTAAATGGGTTGTAAGTACATTTAGAAAAATACAAGACTGATCTCCTCTTTATTGTGGGCGAACCAATACTTAATAACTAATTATGTATTGTACAACTAATTCGCCCTAACATTATTTATACCTAACGTTTTTAAAACAAACCCACCAACTTTATTTATATTTAAAAAAATCAAGAGCTTAAAAAACCAACCTAGACTAAAGTCTATAGTTTAGTTTTTTTCACTTATTAGATTCGTTTTTATCGTTTGTCGAAAATGCGCTAACGATTTAAAGTAAATTCATCGGATACGCAAGCAGCAAAACTTGATTTATTTAATAAAACGCCAAGTTAATAAATGCAATTATTTGGGTTGTTAAGCTCATATAGCGTAAGAAAAAATCTTTATATTGTGTGTGAAGATGTTGTCAGTGTGAAAAGCAGTTCAGGTTAGGTGGTGACTTGATTTGAACTGTTTTTATTTTCGCTACAATCCACGTAATATTATTAATAAAGCTACAAGTATTAAAGTAGCAAACTATATCTTTATATTGTGTGTGAAGATGTTGTCAGTGTGAAAAGCGGTTCAAGTTAGGTGGTGACTTGGCTTGAACTGTTTTTATTACTTACTAACACCCATATAATATTAAATTGCCTGAGTTAAAGGCAGAAACAGAATCTTTATATTGTGTGTGAAGATGTTGTCAGTGTGAAAAATGGTTCAAGTTAGGTGGTGACCTAGCTTGGACTGTTTTTATTATTAAGACATAACTGCATAATACATATTTAATACAATTTAAATATCTCATATAAAAAGCCCCGTAAGCTAATACTTACGGGGCTTTTTTAGTTAATTTTTTATATGATATTGTTGCTTTAATTTGTTAATTTGAATTTTATGAGAAACTAAAAACTGATCAAACTTCTTAACTATCTCAGGATACTCAATAGACGATAATGAAAATGTTTGTAGATCCACAGACAATTGATTTTGAAAATAAACGGGTCGGATTAATTTAAAGTATTTAACGATATTATAATCAAGTACGTCGTTGGATATATAAATGCACTTTACGCGTTCTTTCAAAAGTAACTCAATTAATTCCATCACATTGGCTGTTTCTATTAACTCTATTTTTTTACTGTACATTAGTGATTTAAAGCTTTGCGGTGTAAACCCTCTTACCGTGGCAAAACTCACACACTCACTAATAGTAATTTTTTTATTTAAGCTTGCAATACCCGTTTTCGTTTCAACTATAGGCCGTGAATAAATAATATCATTAACATCCATAAATGAAGCTTTATAACTTGGTTTCCATTTAGGGTTATCTGGGTATTTAAAATCAACATGGCGGTGTTCTATAAACTCTTTGTAAAGACGGTTAATAGGCAATGCATAAAACTCAAGTTCAAACTCGTGCTGCTGCGCAAACAAAGTAAGTAATTTTTCGCTAAAGCCATAATAGTCAGCCTTATCGATACCGCTGCCGTCATAATATGGGAGATATTCAATGTTCTCAACACCCACTACATAGTGAGTAGCCGACCTTGCATTGCACATAAAGAGCAGCATAACGACAGAGAAATACATAAACTGCTTTAGTATTTTTTCTAATTGATTCATTTACAACCTAAATTAAATAATGTGTGTGATAGTTGTCGATGTGAATTTTAACAAGTTTGCAACGATTTTCATAAACCTATTTTGTTTTATGCAAAAAAAAGCCTGATTAAAAAATCAGGCTTAACTAGATTATTGGCTTAGCTTTTGTCTCTTGGTACAAAATCTAATACGGTTGCATTTATACAGTAACGATCACGACCTCTTGGACCTTCACCAGGAAATAGATGACCTAAGTGAATACCAGTGCTTTTTGAACGAAGCTCTATTCGAGTCATACCCCAACTGCTGTCGTCGTGCTGAGTAACGCTGTCTTTTACTGGATGTGTAAATGAAAGCCACCCTGTTCCAGAATTAAATCTATCGCTTGTATCAAACAGCTTTTCTCCACTTAATTTATCGACAAAAGTACCATCGGGTGTATTTTTAAACTCTTTGTACTCTTTGCAATAAGGTCTATCTGTTCGCGCATCAAATGCTACTTTATAAGCATCGCTGTTACCTAGCTTAAATGCACCTAACGATTTATAAAACTCTTCAGGCGTTGCATAACCTTGTCTGCCATATACTTCTACACCATTTTCTAAAAATAGAATGGTCGGTGTTGCCCACGTTGCCGACTTAATTGTTAAACCTTTAAGCTGATCCGCATGACGAAATGTCATTGGTATAGTGCCTTTATAGTCATTTGCTACTGCCTTTTTAAACTTTTCACAGTATGGGCAATAATCACGTGAGTCTAATACCACTATTTGTTTACCTGTTAATAAAGCAGCGTTATCAACTTTTTCTACTGGCATTTTATTAAAAACCACACCAGTTGAATGATCTGGACAGTACCCTTTAGGATTTTTTTCCAAATAATTTTGATGATATTCCTCAGCCGAATAAAAGGCTTCTAGAGGTTTGATCGTTGTTTCTATTTTTCCATAGCTTGCGCTCGTTAATAGCTGCTGATACTCAGATTTAACTTTTTCTGCTACTTGCGCTTGCTTTTGCGTTGTTGTTAAAACAATTGAGCGATATTGTGTTCCAACATCGTTACCTTGGCGATTTTTTTGCGTAGGATCATGGCTTTCAAAGTAACTTTTTAAAAGCTCTTCAGCTGAAATAATATTACTGTTGTACATCACCTGTACAACCTCAGCGTAGTTGTTATCGTCAAATCGACGAGATTGATCGGTAATGTTACGGTATGTGGCTTTAAAGCCATTTCCATCAGCGTAACCCGACTCTGCATCTATAACACCATTTAGTGCTTCGTAGTGCTTTTCGGCTCCCCAAAAACAACCTGAACCAAGTACAATAGTCTCTACATGCATGGTTGCTTCTACATTACTGTGTTCTACTTTTTCCATAGATAAAGCAAAACTGCCAGCGCTAAATAAAATAGCAGCGCCCGATAAATAAAATAATTGCTGGTGTTTCATAAAATACCTCTTAAACAAGTGCGTGCTAATTAAGACCTAACTATCTTAATTTTCATTTCAACCTAATTACTTATTTAGTACGAAATTAATCTTATAAGGTTTATTTTTAGATAGCTTTTGATCAATTTGGGGGGGATTTTTACATTCAAAGATTAAATTTAAGGAAAGCTTGTTCAAATAAACTAATGTTTATGCTCATTAATTTACAATAAGCAGATTAATAAACAAAACATACTTAACTTAGTCGCAATGGTGTGATTTATTTAATAAAACTATGTTAGGTTTGAGTTATCTAGTATTAATAGGTTTATATATGAACCCTGCGCCTCAAACTTATGCATTAAGCAATAATAGTTTACTGCTTGATGCATCGCATTTAGATACAAATAATATATTAGCTATTCAAAAAAGAATTTGGGCTTTAGCTAGTCACTGTAAAAACAGTGGTGAATTTATTGATTTAGTTCCGGCAATGAACTCGCTAACTCTTTATTTAAAATCAGAAAAACATTTAAATAAATGGCTGCAAACCTTACCAACGCTCTGGGACGATATTGCAAGTAGCTTCTTTACAGGCAAGCATCACTTAATTGAAACCACATACAATGGTGAAGATCTCAATTATGTAGCTAACTATCATAATTTAAGTGTGGCTGAAGTTATTAAGCTTCATAGTAAAACGCATTACCATGTTTTATTTTTAGGGTTTCAGCCTGGTTTTGCTTATTTATATGGCTTAGACGAGCAATTATACACACCAAGGCGCGATGAACCGCGTATTAAAGTCCCTAAAGGATCTGTTGCTATTGGCGCAACGCAAACTGGTATTTACCCTGCCGATACACCGGGTGGCTGGCATATAATAGGTCATACAGATATATCTCTGTTTGATTCGACCTCTGAACAACCTTGTTTAATTCAACCAGGCGACACGCTTGAATTTGTTCCTATTAATATAAAGGGGGCTACTCATGATTAAAGTACTCAAAAGTGGTGTACAACTTACCATTCAAGATTTTGGCCGCGCTGGTTACCGCCATTTAGGTGTAAGTAAAACGGGTAGCTTAGACCCCTATGCACAAATAATTGCTAACCGGTTACTTAACAACAATGACAGCGATGCCGTTTTAGAAATAACGGTTGGTTTGTGCGAACTTGAATTTACCTGCGATACAGTTGTTGCCCTTTACGGCGCTGATTTACAGGCAAAGCTTGACGGAAAAGCAATTTACCCAGGCTGGACTTATGCAATAAAAAGCAAACAAGTACTTAGCTTTGCAACCGGTAGAGCTGGCTTAAGAGCTTATTTAGCGATTAAAGGCGGCGTACAATGCAATGAAATTATGGGGTCTAAATCTACAGATTTAAACGCGTGCTTTGGCGGTCTACATGGGCGAGCTCTTACCAATAATGATGAAATACCTATTACGCCCTATCAACAAGAATTTGTTGAAGTAGGTGCTATTCCTCTTCCGCAACGCAAACTTATACGTTTACACCCAAGTCCTCACGTTAACCTGTTAGGTCAGTCGCTACTTAATACCTTTGCATCAACAACATTTAAAGTCAGCACTAACAGCAATCGTATGGGAGTAAGGCTTGAGCACAATAAAAATAACTTGGTGCACTGCCACTCGTTGCCGTCGATGGGTGTAAGCCCTGGGAGCATTCAGTTACCACCAAATGGTGAGCCAATTGTGCTGCTTAATGATGGGCAAACAACTGGAGGTTATCCGCTTTTAGGAACCGTTATTGAAGCCGACCTACATCAATTCGCTCAATTTAGACCTTTAGATACGGTCGAATTTGAATACGTTACTTTTGAACAGGCAACTAAAGCTAAGCAAAAACTTGATGGGCATTTACATCAATTAAGCCTTGCACTTAAAAATAACCTATAAAAATAAATAGGAAAACTATGTTCGATTTAAACTATTGGCCACTTATTGGTATACCGGTTGTGGTGGTTGGTTTTGCCTTGAGGTTTAACCCTTTATTAGTTGTTACATTTGCAGGATTAGCGACGGGTTGGGCGGTTAACCTCGATTTTATTACGCTACTGCAAACCTTTGGCGAAAAGTTTATGAACTCGCGTCAACTTGCAAGCTTTGTATTAATTTTGCCTGTTATAGCTCTGCTTGAGCGTTATGGATTACAACAACGCGCGCGCGATTGGATTTCACAAATTAAAACAGCCACCAGCGCACGTATTTTAACATTTTATTTTATTGTTAGAGAATGCTCTGCGGCTCTAGGATTACTCTCCTTAGGTGGGCAAGCTCAAACCGTACGTCCACTTTTAGCGCCTATGGCATTGGGAGCGGCAACAAACAAATACGGCGAACTTCCAAAACCCGTAAAAGATATGATTAGCGCTCATGCTGCAGCAGTAGATAATATTGCGATGTTTTTTGGCGAGGATATATTTATTGCCTTTGGTGCGGTACTGCTTATGGACGCATTTTTAAAAGAAAATGGTATTGCAGGCATAGAGCCTCTTCATATTGGTTTATGGGCTATTCCGACAGCTATAAGCGCATTAATTATTCATTTATTTAGATTAGCTCGTCTGGAAAGCAAAATAGCCAAAGCGATTGAAAAATACAACGCTGTGGAGTCTTCAGTATGAGTAAGTTAATCGACACCGATGTAACTCAATCAACCACTGCCATTGTCACTATTGAAAACGTTTATTTACTTATAGGCGTTATGGTAATGTTTTTAGTTGTACGAACGTTGCAAGACAAGCAACACCCTAAAAAGTTAACAACCGCCCTATTTTGGTTTTTATTTGGTAGCAGTTTTTTATTCGGTGATTTATCGATTGCTCTATTTGGTGCGCCAATGACTTATTTAATAGTTGGCATAAGTATTATAGTCATTGCGCTACTGGCGGGCTGTAATTTAGTGTCAATGGGAAGCTATTCAGTACTAACTGATGAGCAGCAAACTAAATCATCAAAACGATTGGGTAATAAGCTCTTTATACCGGCATTAATGATACCCGTAGTAACCGTAATATTTACTGTATTACTCGATGGCGTAGCTATTAATGATTTATATTTACTTGATCAACGTCACTTAACGCTCGCTTCACTTACGATAGCTTGTTTGCTGGCGTTATTAGTAGGTTGGAAAATCACGGGAGGAAGCCCAGTCGAGGCTGTTAGCGAATCGCGCCGTTTAGTCGACTCAATTGGTTGGGCTGCTATTTTACCGCAAATGCTAGCCATGCTCGGTGGTGTATTTATCGTCGCGCAAACAGGCGATTCAATCAAAGAATTAGTTACTTTGTTTATCGCGCCTGATAACCGCTTTATGTTGGTTGTTTTATATTGTGTGGGAATGGCGTTTTTTACCATGATTATGGGTAATGCGTTTGCTGCATTTCCGGTAATGACGGCAGGTATTGCGATGCCATTTTTAATAGAAGGTCACGGCGCAAGCCCTGCACCTTTAGTTGCGCTGGGTATGTATAGCGGCTATTGCGGTACTTTAATGACCCCTATGGCAGCTAATTTTAATATCATCCCTGCGGCATTATTAGACTTAAAAGATAAGTATCATGTAATAAAAGTACAAATTCCTACGGCGGTTACTCTTCTCGTCGTCAATATTATTTTAATGTATAGCGTGGTGTTTAATGACTAAATCAACTTCTTCAATGCCGTGTGTTTTAATCACCGGCTTTGCTCCATTTGGTGGCGAAACAGTTAACCCGTCATGGCAAGCAGTGCAAAAACTCGATGAAAGCATCATTATGAAACACCGTGTTTGTACTCTTGAACTGTCGTGTGAGTTTAATACTTCTATCAAAGAGCTTCATCAAGCAATAGAGTCACATAATCCCAAAGTGGTTATATGTATTGGACAAGCTGGTGGGCGCAGTGAAATATCAATTGAGCGTATTGCAATTAATATTGATGATGCTCGCATAAAAGATAACGCAGGCAATCAACCTATCGATATTCCTATAGAAAAAAATAGTCCTGATGCCTATTTTACTAACCTACCTATAAAACGCGTACTGCAAGCATTACATAACAGTAATATACCTGCTGCAATTTCAAATACAGCCGGTACGTATGTCTGCAACCATGTAATGTATGGGCTTATGCATTACATTAATGAGCACTACACAAATATGAAAGGCGGCTTTGTACATATTCCTTATTTACCGAGCCAAGCAGTGCACCACCATGGTGCACCCAGTATGAGTGAAGAAACCGTTATAAACGCACTTAAAGTGATAATAGCGCAAGCTTTGAGCAATGATGTTGATGTTAAAATAGCCGCCGGAACCACACACTAACCGCTTTGGTGCACCAATTTTCACGTTGGTGCATAAATTATTCTTAATTAATTGTAAAAGCAGTGTGACTTGAGTAATTTTTTCTGATAAAACAAGGTTTCGCAGTACAGCAAATTGGCTCTACTGCACACATAATAGGAATGAGGAGTTACTATGTGTTCAATTTTTGGGGTATTAGATATTAAATCTGATCCCGCTCAGTTGCGTACCCAAGCAATTGAAATGTCAAAACTGCTTAGACACCGTGGCCCGGATTGGTCTGGTGTATATGCATCTGAAAAAGCTATTTTAGTGCACGAACGTTTAGCCATTGTTGGCGTATCAAGTGGTGCACAGCCTTTATATAATCCAGAAAAAACCCATATTTTAGCGGTTAATGGCGAAATTTATAATCATAAAGAGCTAGCTGCTAATTTAGAAACAGATTTTACTTTTCAGACTCAATCAGACTGTGAAATTATTTTAGCGCTTTATAAGCAAAAAGGTCCTGACTTTTTAGATGACCTAAATGGTATTTTTGCATTTTGTTTATATGACGAAGAACAAGACGCTTACCTAATTGGTCGCGATCATATCGGTATTATTCCGCTTTACACTGGTCACGATGAGCACGGTAACTTTTATGTTGCCTCAGAGCTAAAAGCGTTATCGCCAATTTGTAAACATATTGAAGAATTTCCTCCAGGTCATTACTTGTACAGTAAAGATGGTAAAGTTACGCCTTATTACAAGCGTGACTGGGAAAGCTTTGATGCAGTTAAAAATAACAGTGCAAAATCAGAAGATGTTAAAGAAGCATTAGAAGCCGCTGTAAAACGCCAACTAATGTGTGATGTACCTTACGGTGTACTACTTTCTGGTGGTTTAGACTCATCTGTTATTTCGGCAATTACACAAAACTTTGCTGCAAAACGAATTGAAGACAACGATGAAAGCGACGCTTGGTGGCCAAAACTACATTCTTTCTCTGTTGGTCTTGAAGGTTCACCTGATTTAGCTGCGGCTCAAAAAGTAGCAGATATGATTGGTACTATTCATCACCCGATTTTGTTTACAATTCAAGAAGGGATTGATGCGTTACGTGAGGTGATTTACCACATAGAAACCTACGATGTAACAACTATTCGTGCATCAACACCAATGTATTTAATGGCTCGCCAAATTAAAGCAATGGGCATTAAAATGGTGTTGTCGGGCGAAGGCGCTGATGAGCTATTTGGTGGCTACCTTTATTTCCATAAAGCACCAAACGCACAAGAGTTTCATGAGGAGCTAAATCGCAAAGTATCAAAGCTTCATATGTTTGACTGTTTACGCGCTAATAAATCTATGGCGGCATGGGGCGTAGAAGCACGTGTTCCGTTCCTTGATAAAGAATTTGTTGATGTCGCTATGCGTATTAACCCTGAAGCTAAAATGTGTAAAGATGGTAAAATTGAAAAACACATTTTACGTGAAGGTTTTGAAGGCTACTTACCTGATGAAGTTTTATGGCGTCAAAAAGAGCAGTTTTCTGATGGTGTAGGCTACAGCTGGATTGATACATTAAAAGAGTTTGTAAATGAGCAAGTAAGCGATCAAGAGCTTGCAAATGCGAAATTTAAATACCCTATTAATACGCCAGATTCTAAAGAAGCATATTACTATCGCTCAATTTTTGAATCTCACTTCCCAGGTGATGCATCGGCTAAATGTGTACCGCATGGTAAGTCGGTAGCGTGTTCAACTCCTGAAGCACTTGCATGGGACGCATCGTTCCAAAATAATGCAGATCCTTCAGGTCGTGCTGCAGGTATTCATAACGACGCCTATGCAAGCAAAGGCTAAACGCGTTAATTGTACGCTGCATAAATCATTTTTATTTATGCAGCGTTTTATTTTTCATATTTCAGAGCGAACTGTTTTTTCATACAAAAAAAATAACTTAGGCGGCTCTAGCGCATTAATTGTTATTTATAAGACCGGTTTAACCTCAAGAATGATGCAGCGCATTGCCGCAACAACTCATCACCCTGCTACCGTATTTTTAAACAAAGCTGATACAAACAAACCCATGTGTCAAATTCGCTGGTTTAATCAACTTAATGAAATTAAACGCTGCGGACACGGCACGCTCGCTGCAGCAAATTATTTATTAGAATCGCAACCTTATTGCCCTAAAGTGTTTATTTCAAATAGTAACGAACGATTTTTAATTAAGGTTAAACGCACCGCTGCACAACTTGAGCTACTAACAATTAATGCCACTACATTTACTGCTGATAAATTACTACAAAGCATTATTAATACGCCTATTAAAGCTGCGTTTAAAACTGCACCTAAAAATGGTTATACGGTGATTTTAATAGATGAAGAAGTGAATTTAAAAAATCTTGATGTTGATATTAATGCTATTGAGCAATCACAAAAAAACGCGGTAATTATTATGCAAATAAAAAGTGCTAATACGCAGCAGTCTAATGTTTACTTTCGCTATTTTGCGCCGCAATTTGGTGTAAATGAAGATAGTGCGACAGGTTCAGCCGTATCTGTTATTGCCCAAGTCGCTTTTAGACTATCAGGTTTAAAGTCGGGATTGCTTATTCAGCAATCAGCCAGCGGCGCTTTGCTTAACTATGCGTTAAACAAAAGCCGAGTACTGGTTTATTAGAGCATGTTTATTAGAGCGTGTTTATTTAAGTCAATATGAAGCCTTATGCGGGTCTTAATAAGCACAAGGCAAAATAACCTTGATCATCTTGCCAAGTATTTTGTAATGTAAGCCCTGCTTGCCCAGCAAGCTCTGTGAACGACTCTACGGTATACTTATGTGAGTTTTCAGTATGAATACTCTCACCTTTTTTAAAGTCTATTTGCTGAGCGTTAATAGTAACTGATTGGTCGCACATGCTAACTAAGTGCATTTCTATTTTGCTATGTACTTCGTTAAAACGTGATTGATGCCCAAATTGAGTTAAATCAAAATTTGCATTTAACTCATTATTAATTCTCTCAAGTAAATTTTTATTAAATGCTTCGGTTACGCCAGCTTTATCATCGTAAGCATCAAGTAATACTTGGCGCTCTTTTACTAAATCAATCCCTATTAACACATAACCATTTACACCACATAACCGGTGAAAGTTACTCATTATTTCGATGGCTTTAACAGGTGAAAAGTTACCAAGTGTAGAGCCTGGAAAATACACCAAGTTAGTTTGGCTGTCTAAAGCAGTATCTTTAGTTAACTGCTTAACCATTTGGCTATGTGTAAAGTCACCTAATAAAGGTGAAATGGCGAGCTCAGGAAACAACGGTGATAAATGTGCTAATGAATAACTTAGCATTTCTTCAGATATTTCGAATGGGACAAACGTTTTTACGTTTGCCATATGCGCTAATAAATACGCTACTTTTTTACCGGAGCCACAACCTGGTTCAATAATAGAGAGGTTTTCAGGGAGCATTTGTGCAATTGCTTGTGAATATGCCTCTAAAATAGAAAGCTCAGTGCGTGTTACATAATACTCTTGCAGGGTTGTTATTTGTTCAAACAACGCAGCGCCTTTGTCATCATAAAAATATTTACACGGAAGCGTTTTTTGTTGTTGAGTTAATCCGTCTATAACGTCATTTAAAAATTCAGTGTCGGTTATATTAGTTTGTTTTATTGCTGTTACTTGACTCATATTTTATCCTTCGCCAGTCTTATTCCACTACACATCCACGCCTGATGCGGATAATAAAAGTTTCTGTACGTATTACGTAAATGATTTTGAGGGGTAAATACACATCCGCCACGTAATATCATTTGATTAGTCATAAATTTGCCATTGTACTCACCCGCTACACCTTCTATTGGTCTAAAACCAGGGTATGGTAAGTATGCGCTGTTTGTCCATTGCCAGCATGAATCTGCCAATTGCGCTATCTCGCTTAACCCTTTATGGGGAGTTGGCATAAGCTGATTATGTACTGCACTCTCAACGTTGCTATTTTGGGCTGCATATTCCCATTCAAATTCGGTGGGTAATCTTGCATTCGCAAAATTTGCATACGCACTTGCCTCAAAGTAACTAACATGGCAAACCGGTGCATTTAAATTAAGCGGCTGTAATCCATAATGTGTAAATTCAAACCATTCGTCATTTATACAGTGCCAATATAAAGGATGGCTCAAATTATTAGTTTGAATATTTGCCCAACCGTCACTTAACCAATACTGAGGGTTGTTATAAGCACCGCTGTTTATAAATGCTAAATATTCTGCATTAGTCACTAACCGATTAGCAAAACTAAATGGGTGTATTAACACTTGGTGTTTAGGTTGTTCGTTATCGTAAGCAAATTCAGTCTCGCTTTTGAAATTAATATTGGTCCCCATATCTGTACCAATATTAATTATTGCTTGTTCAAAATCGACAAAATTGATTGGCTTTACACAAGGCTTATCAGTTAATTTGAGTGGTTTTTCTGACTCGTATGTTGGGAAAAGCGGATTAACCGAAAAGTTATATTTAATATCCATAAGCATGAGTTCTTGATGTTGTTGCTCATGATTAAGTCCAAGTGTAATTATTTGCTTAAGTGTTTCGCTGGTGTCTGACTGCAATAATTCAATAACGGCGTTATCAGCATACTCTCTATATGCAATTACATCATCTAGATTTGGTCTAGATAAACTGCCTCTATTAGAGCGCGTAAACTGCTCGCCAATACCGTTGTAATAAGAATTAAATAACACTTTAAATTTTGGGTTAAATAAAGTGTATTGAGTGCAATGCGCTGTTAGTAAAAATGTTTCAAAAAACCACGTTGTATGGGCAAGGTGCCACTTACTTGGGCTAGCATCTGGCATTGCTTGCAATTGGCAATCCTCGGCTGATAACTCTTTTACGATAGCCATACTTTGGCTGCGAACAGACTTAAAGTAATAAGCGAGTTCATGCTCATTATAATTTTTTTTAATGTGAGAATTCATAGTAATACTTTAGTCCTTTGTCTATTCTTAGTTAAAATATAGCTTACTGTAGTGTTAAATCATATTCATATTACAATCTGATTAAAGGTTTTTATTAACGTGTAAATCAGGATGCTTAATATACATATTTAAAAAATATTTATAAAAAACTGATCTAATTTCACATTAATACAGTAGCCATTACTTTAAGTAACAAACTAAATTTTAATGCTCGCTGAATTTGATTTTTATTTTTGTAAAGTAAAAAAATCGTAAGTATGGCTATAATATCAGCGTTTTAAGTACAAAATCATTTACATTTAATATTTAACTCATACACTAGTAGCTGTATGATCACGCTTCAAATTAGTTAGTCTTCAAATAAAATTAAGCATCTATTCTTACTTTGTATTTAAAGATTAATGTAATTAGATAGAACCCGGTTGTAAACCGGCTTGTTAGGACAACAAAAGAGGTATTGCATGAGCGAAAATCATGACAAGTATAGTATTGACAATACGGACTACACCGTAGGTCAAGACAATGTGCAAAAATGGGGGTTTGATATACATAATCCTGTTTTTGGAATTAGTGCGGGCCTGATTGTCATTTTTTTAGTCGCCATTCTCGTTACAGATCCACAAACTGCAAAATCTGCACTTGATGGTGTAAAACTCGATATTATTAATAATTTTGATGCCCTATTTATGTGGGCTGCTAACTTCTTCGTTATTTTTTGTTTAGCACTTATAGTTTCTCCTTACGGTAAAATTCGCTTAGGTGGCGATGATGCTAAGCCTTCATATTCTCGCGTATCATGGCTTGCTATGTTATTTGCCGCAGGCATGGGTATAGGCTTAATGTTTTGGGGTGTTGCTGAACCAGTTGCTTACTTTACTGGCTGGTACGAAACACCACTGAACGTAACACCTAATACACCAGAGGCTGCAAAACTAGCAATGGGCGCTACAATGTTCCATTGGGGTCTGCACCCTTGGGCTATTTATGCTGTAGTTGGCTTATCTTTATCATTTTTTACTTACAACAAAGGTTTACCTCTTTCTATTCGCTCAATATTTTATCCAATATTAGGCGATAAAGCATGGGGCTGGCCTGGTCACATCATCGATATTTTAGCTGTACTTGCCACGTTGTTTGGTCTTGCGACTTCTTTAGGTTTAGGAGCACAACAAGCATCTGCGGGTATTAACCATGTATTTGGTCTTGAGGGCGGAATTGGCTCACAAATTTTAGTTATTGTTGGTGTAACAATGCTCGCTATTATCTCGGTTGTTCGTGGTATTGATGGCGGTGTTAAATTACTCAGTAACGTGAATATGCTTATTGCTTTTGCACTACTTATATTTGTTTGTTTAGTTGGTTTTGCTGTTGCTGTGGGAAACATTCCTACTACCTTTATGGGTTATGTAGAAAATATCATCCCGTTAAGTAACCCACATGGTCGTGAAGACGAAACATGGATGCATGGCTGGACTGTGTTTTACTGGGCTTGGTGGATTTCTTGGTCACCGTTTGTAGGTATGTTTATAGCACGAGTATCACGCGGTCGTACTATTCGTGAGTTCTTAATTGCGGTATTACTTATTCCTACATTAGTGACTGTGCTATGGATGTCGATTTATGGCGGTATTGCTATTGATCAGGTTGTACAAGGCGTTGGCGCGCTTGGTACTAATGGTCTAACCGATGTACCTATGGCTATGTTCCAAATGCTTGATGAACTACCTATGTCGAACATTTTATCGGTAATTGCTGTTATTTTAGTATTGGTGTTTTTTATTACTTCATCTGACTCTGGCTCATTGGTAATTGATTCAATTACTGCTGGCGGTAAAATAGATGCACCTATACCACAACGTATATTTTGGGCATCTATTGAAGGTGCTATTGCAGCTGCTTTACTTTGGATTGGTGGCACACAAGCAATTGAAGCACTACAAGCGGGTGCAGTATCAACCGGCTTACCATTTACAATTGTGTTGTTATTTATGTGTGTTAGCTTAATTTTAGGATTAAGAACAGAACCCCGTCTAAATAAATAATACTGACTATAAGTTACAAAAACGCCGCAAATTTTGCGGCGTTTTTTTTATTTAAATTATTACTTATTAATAAAAGTCAGTTATACCAACTTGCTTAAATATGGGGTTATTTAACGACGTTATAGAGTGATTTAATTCGCTAAATTGTTCAAATACTTATACTGATTGGTACTATTCCCACAACTCTGATATGGGTGTTTCTAATTTGTAATGATGGCTTAACTGCGCTTGTAATAATTCAGCCGTTGCTAACGCATCTGTTAAAGCATTATGATTTTTATAGGCTGGTAATGAATAACGCTCACGACAGTGCGTTAATCTAAGTGAGCCAAGGTTTGTATTAAATAGCTTACCTAATAAACCCTGCCTTGCTTCTAACGCTTTTCGCTCGATATCCATAGTATCAACAAGTGCAAACTCAATACCTTCTTTAAGCCTTAATAATAATGCATTATTTAAAAATTGACGCTCTATTGCAGCGTAATGCACAACAACGACTTTCCCACTTAAAGCCTGAAGTAACGGCTCAATAATTCTATTAAAATCAGGTGCATCGTCAACTTCTGAGTGTGTTATTCCATGTATTACAATAGATTCTTCATGCAAATTTCGACGTGGTTGAACAACCCAGTGTCTGCTGTGTTTACAGTAAATACGTTGAAAATTAAACGGCACTAAACCAACACTGACTATGTCGTCGTTTTTACTATTTAAGCCCGTAGTTTCAAAATCCATTGCAACAAAAGGAACATCCTTAATTGCAGCTAAGGGTTGATTAAATGCTGACGAGTAAAAGTTTTTTAACACTTTATTTTCAGTACTATTTATTAGCTGTTCATAGCGAGTTGACCAATCTATAACCGCACTTTTTTTAAAAACCATAGCCTATTTAACACCTGAGTTAGCAGAATAACTAAATTTTAAATAGCTTTGTGCTTTTTCGAGTATTGCAAATGCCTCTTTCAAATTACGTTGTTCAAAAGGTGAAAGCTGGCGTGGATCTAGATTATTATCAGGCTCTTCGCCTTTTTCTATTTGCCATGCTTGATGACGAATTCTCATCATTGCAATATATTCAAGCGCATCTCGTAAGTCTTGTGCTTTACCTTCAGGTAACAGATTCGCTTCAATAATATCTTCTAATCGTTCGAACGAATTTTGTTTACGTGAACCAACCGCAAGTGCATGCACTCGGATAACGTCAGAGAGCGGTGCAGTCCCTCTTCGCTTTAAGTTCATAGAATGCTTATGTTGACCATTATGCTCCATTACAAAGCCTTTAAAAAAGCCAAGCGGTGGTGTTCTATTTCGTGCATTAGATGCCATATTAGCTAAAAATAAGCGGTTAATTTTACTTTGTTTAGCTATAAATATTTTAAGCTCATCAGCCCATTTTGTTTTGCCCCAAACGCCATCTAAATCAAAAAATATTGAGCTATTGAGTAAAGCTTGAGGTTTAGGCTGAGCCATCCAACCTGCAAATTGGTCAAACCATTCTGAACGCGTTTTACGCCATTTTTTAAACGACGCCATTATTTCTCCATCACAGTAGGTGTAACCGCACTGCGCTAGACCATCACAAACAAAGTCTGAAATATTTTGAAAATACTCGTTATGTTTTTCATCATCGTAACTATCATCTAAAATAAGCGCGTTATCTTGATCCGTTACGATTAATTGCTCATCGCGCGCCATTGACCCTAATGCTATAAAACAATAAGGCACAGGTGCTGGACCAAATTTATCCTCGGCTAAACCTAAAAGACGTTGCTTAAATGTACGCCCTATAACGGCCATAGCGGTGCCAATCATATGTGAATTTGCGTCTTCATTAACCATACGAACAAATACATTGGGTAATTGGCGAGCATAATGCGCTAGGTCTTCTATTGATTGCTGAGCAAGAATACCCCGTACAAGTAAAAGACTACTTTGTGACTCATAACGTAAAATATCAGAAAGCGATATAACGCCAATAGGACGTCGCTTTTGTACAACTGGCAAATGATGCAAATTATCTCTTAACATAGCAAGTACGGCTTCGAATACGTAAGAGTTAGCATCTAAAAGCACTAAATTTGTAGACATAATGTCTTGTGCTTGAGTATCAAAAGCGAGCCCTTGGGCAACTACCTTTGAGCGTAAATCTCGATCGGTAATTATACCAACAACTTGTCCATCATCTTCCTCTGGATCGTCGTTAATGGGTTTATTTATATCAGTAACTAATACAGATGAAACAGCTTCTTCTGTCATTAGTTTAGCTATATCTTGAATCGTTGAAGTTGTATTTACGGTCACTACATCACGGTGGATAAGCGATTTTACTTTTGCAGTTGTTAAGTCATTACTGTCGGCTTGTTCTACAATTGCTTGATGTAGGCGCACATTACCATCGGTTTCGAAGTAGTCAGCAAACGCATCAAACTCATCGCAATAACGATTAAATAATTCCACATTAATACAATACACTAATGAATCTTCAAGAGCCGTTGCAGGGAAACGAACTTTGCGGTTCATTAACAATCCCATTTGTCCAAAAATACCACCAACAGATAAGCGATTATAAAGCTCTCCATTTCGACGATACATTTCGACCGAACCACTCCTAACCACGTACAAATCAGCAATATCTTTACCAAAGTGCAAAATTTCGGTTTGCGCTCTAAAATAGGTAACTTCGACCTGCTGTGCCAATTCGTTAAGTGCTTTATTTGGCAAATCATCAAAAGGTGGGTGTTGTGCTAAAAATTGCGCTATTTCAACTTGTTCGGCTTGCATAAATGCCTTCCTGCGTAGTGCTTTAAAATCACTGGTTATTGTTTGCAGATTAACATTATCAATTAGAGGTTAAAACAATTAACGTACTATTTTAAATACAAAAAAAAGAGCCTATAAAGGCTCTTCTATAATCACACTTGATGTGATGTATTATTTTCCGCGCTGAGCTTCTTTATGTGCTTTTTTAGCGTCTTTACGTTGTTGTAAAACTGCCTGTGCTTCGCTACCAATGTGGCCTTCACCACGCGCTTGCGCGAGCTCAATCTGTTTTTGTCGCTCTGCAAAGCGTTCGCGCTGTTCATCAGTTACTTCTTCAATGCAATGATGACAAGATACACCTTCCATGTATTCAGGCTTTAATTTTTCTTCTTCTGTAATTGGCATGCGACAGGCGTGACATTGATCATAAGAGCCTTTTTGTAAGTCGTGATCAACCGCTACACGATTATCAAATACAAAACATTCGCCTTCCCACATTGTTTCTTCTTTTGGTACTTCTTCTAGGTATTTTAAAATACCACCTTCAAGATGATATACCTCATCAAAGCCCTGCTCTTTCATATACGCAGTTGATTTTTCACAGCGAATACCGCCAGTACAAAACATAGCCACTTTTTTATGTTTTTCAGGGTCTAAGTTTTCTTTTGCCCACTGAGGAAACTCACGAAATGTTTTAGTGTTTGGATCGACTGCGTTTTGAAAAGTACCAATTTCTATCTCGTAATCATTCCGAGTATCAATAAGTATAACGTCAGGGTCTGATATTAACGCATTCCACTCATTAGGCTTAACATAACTACCGACTACTTTAAGTGGATCTATTCCTTCGACACCCATTGTTACTATTTCATTTTTAAGCTTTACTTTTGTACGATAGAACGGACATTCATCATCATAAGACTCTTTGCTTACAATGTTATTCAAATTTGGTTGTTTCCCTAACCATGTTAGGAGGTTATCTATGCCTTCACGCTTTGCCGAAACAGTACCGTTAATACCTTCAGCAGCAATAAGTAAAGTGCCACGAACTTCGTTCGCTTCCATTAGTTCTAGTAACGGTTTTCTGAGTACTTCATACTCAGGTAAAGCTACAAACTTATACATTGCGCACACAACAAAGTGATCCTTTGTTACATCATTTTTATTAACAGCTGTCATCTTATTTCCTATTTTGCTTTTAGTTGCCACAATTGGCATTTACCGAATCGTAAATCCGGCGCATATGGGGCGCGTATTTTACGCTTTTTAAGATTAAATGCAAAAAATAGCCCTATAATTTGCATTTTACTGTTAGCGACCTACCTGTGTAAGCTATAATGCGCTGATAAATTTATAGACTTAATTTGCTCATTTTGGAGAAACACACATTGCAGTTTACTGATCTTGGGATTGATACACGCCTTGAAACACAACTAGCACATCAAGGGATCACCCAGCCCACCGACATTCAAGCTCATGCGGTGCCTACAGCACTTGCAGGGTATGATATTTTCGCTCAGTCTAAAACTGGGTCGGGCAAAACCTTGGCGTTTTTATTACCCGCTGTTCAACGGGTTATGAAACAAAAAGCACTCAGTAAACGCGATCCCCGTGTACTTATTGTTGCTCCTACTCGTGAGCTTGCTACGCAAGTATTTACACAACTTCGTTTATTAATTGCAGGCACAAATATTAAGGCTGTAAAAATATTAGGCGGGGAAAACTTTAACGATCAAATAAAAGCATTAAGAAATGACCCACAGTTTGTAGTTGCTACACCGGGTCGTTTAGCCGATCATATTACAAAACGCTCACTACAACTAAGTGGTTTAGAGTTACTTATTTTTGATGAAGCCGACCGTATTTTAGATTTAGGTTTCACCGAACAACTAAAAATGATTAACGAGCAAGCTAATCACCGTTTGCGCCAAACGTTATTGTTTTCAGCCACACTTGACCATGCTCAAGTTGACGCTCTGTCACGTAATTTATTAAAAAAACCAAAACAAATTACATTAAGTGCCGCAAACGAGCAACATAGCGATATTAAACAAACTTTATATTTAGCAGACCACCTTGATCATAAAGAAGCATTACTTGAACACTTTTTGAATCAAGATAACGTAGGTCAATGTATTATATTTACTGCAACACGAGCAGATACGAGTCGCTTAAGTGAAGCCCTTAACGCTAAAGGATTTAAGTCTGTAGCGCTTGCGGGTGACCTTACGCAAAATAAACGTCTCGATATTATGGACTCGTTTAGTCGCGAAAACTTTAAAATATTAATAACAACAGATGTAGCATCACGTGGCTTAGATTTATTAAGCGTAACGCACGTTATTAACTTTGATTTACCTAAACACGCCGAAGAATATGTTCACCGAATAGGCAGAACCGGTCGTGCTGGTTTTAAAGGTAATGCACTCTCACTTGTTGGTCCTAAAGATTGGGCTAGTTATTTAGCGATAAAAGCATTCTTAAATGACGAATTAAATTTTGCGAGTATTGATGGTTTAAAAGCTAAATTTAAAGGGATTAAAGAGAAAAAACCTGAATCTACCTTTAAAAAAGAAAAAATAGTTGCTGTTAAAAAGCCATTATTTAAACGTAAAGCAAAGCCTAAAAAGCCATCTGCCCCAATTAAAGCACCTATGAACATAGATGGTGACACACCTATGCGCCGTAAAAAAAAGCCTGAGCAGGAATAATTATGAGTTACCTTGGAACAACACAAACCTTATTTGTAAAAGAAGTGAGCAATGAAGGTGCTTACCTTGATGGCCATGATTTAGGCGAGGTTTTTTTACCAAAACAAGAAATAAAACATGAGCTAGAAGCTGGCGATAGCATTAGTGTATTTATATATTTAGATAATGCTAATTTAGCTACAGCTACGATTAAAAAACCACATGCACAAGTTGGTGAATACGCCCTACTTCGTGTTAAAGAAATAAATAGTATTGGTGCATTTTTAGATTGGGGTTTAGAGAAAGACGTTCTTGCTCCTTTTAACGAACAAAAGCCACGCATGCAAGAAGGTCACTCTTATTTAGTACGCTTGTACCTTGATAATGCAAGCCAACGTATTTGTGCTTCGAACAACTTTAACCGCTTTTTGTCAAAAGATGAGCCAGAATATACTCACTTACAAGAAGTAGACATAATTGTAGCGGGTAAAACTGATATTGGTTATAAAGTGTTAATTGAAGAATCGCACTTTGGCGTTGTATTTTACAATATGGTATTTAAAAGCTTATTTGTAGGGCAAAAGCTCAAAGGTTTCATTCAAAAAGTACGTGATGACGGTAAGATTGACGTAGTACTTGAAAAACCAGGCATGGGTAAAGTAAGTGACCTTGGTGAAACTATTATGCAAAAGCTTAAAAATGAAGGTGGTGTAATACCACTAGGTGATAAGTCTGATCCTGAAGCAATAAAAAAGATGTTTTCAACCAGTAAAGCTAATTATAAAAAAGCAATTGGTGGGTTATTTAAACAAGAATTAATAGATATTGAAGCGAAATCCATTCGCTTAAAATCTTAATTTGAGTGATCGATTTTACTTATTATAAAAGTTTGTTACTAACCTAGAATATATTTATAAGGTAATGTACATTGCGTATATTGCCTTGAATAATCAAGAACTTCTATTTCTGACTCTAAGTTTAGCGGTGCTAAACGAAAAATTTTCCTTTCACATTCTATCTTTGTTGCATCAAGCTTAGATAAACATTCATCCACGCTTATATGTTGAAAGCTTAAGGTTTCTTCGTTTTTGTAACATAAGTGATGTGCATAGTTTTGCATTGTGTGTTTAAAATCGAACATATCGACTGGATAAGCCGATATCATATCCGTTACGACTGTAACACCATCATATGCCTTATTAGAAAAAACATACTTGTTTACTGAGAAACCCGCAATAATAAGAACTACAGAGCTAAAAAATAACTTCAAAACAAACCCCTACTGCATTTTATTTTATTTTATTAATGTAACATAATAACTACATTAAGTAAGGGTTTTAGCACTATATTGCTGCTTTTTGTTAAACTAACCTATAGATTTATTAACATCATTCAACACTTTAACTGGATTATCCGATTGTGTAATCGGACGTCCAATAACTAAATAATCACTGCCCGCGTCTATAGCTTGTTTGGGTGTCATAATTCGTTTTTGATCGCCCGCATCACTGCCTTCTGGTCGAATACCTGGTGTTATAAGCTTAAAACTTTTCCCTAATTGTGCTTTAAGTATTTCAGCCTCCTGTGCTGAACATACAACTCCGTCGAGCCCAGCTTCTTTTGCTAGTTTAGCTAAATAGAGAACTTGTTCTTGAGGTGTTTTTTCGACACCTAAACGTTTTAATTCTTTTTCATCCATACTTGTTAAAACAGTCACTGCAATAAGTAATGGTGCTTCGTCGCCGAATTCTTCTAGGGCTAACTTAGCTTTATTCATCATCTCAAAACCGCCACTAGCGTGTACATTTACCATCCATACACCCATTTTAGCTGCTGCAGTAACAGCTTTAGCTACCGTGTTTGGAATATCATGAAATTTTAAATCTAAGAAGACATCAAAGCCTAAATCAATTAATTCTTTAACAAAAGCTGGACCGAAATAGGTAAACATTTCTTTGCCTACTTTAAGTCGGCATGTGTCTGGAGAGAGTTGCTTAACAAAGCGTAAAGCTGTTTGTTGATCGTCGTAATCTAAAGCAATAAGAATTTTTTTTGAGTGTTCGAAAGACATAACTATCCTAATGAATGGCAGTAAAGTTATTAATATGGGGTTATTAAAATCCGTCTAAGCCTCTGCTTGGAACAATGGTTTCCCAATGTTTACAAGATGGGCAATTCCAATAAATGGTGTAACTAGTAAAACCACAATGCTGACATTGAAAGTCAGGCTTGGTCGCAATATACGATGTAACTAAATGATCTATTTGATCGAGAACTTCTTTGTTATTTTTATTTTGATCACCCATTAACTGCAATAAAAAACTGAATCCTCTTATAGTAGGTTGGCGTTTTAAACTGTCGGTTAAAAATTCAAAAGCTTGTTTTGTGTGACCCTGTTCAAGCAATGCTTGGCAATGTTTTATTTTTATTAACACACCACCTTTTTCTAACAAGTCACTTAATAAATCATGAAATTGATGCGTCAAATTTAATTGTTTATAGCTATGCGAAAGTTCATCAATAAATAACGGAGCAAATAAAGTAAATTGGCAAACTAATTCTCGCCAATAATAAATTGCTTTAACGTAATCTTCTTTTGTATAAGCAACTAAGCCCAACTCATAAAGCGGACGAATAGCTTTATAGTTTAAGCTAATCGCTTTTCTCATGAGGGGCGGATCATTATCGCTAATAGCTGACTCACAGTAAAAATTGGCAATTGCTTTAAACTGTTGTTCTTTAGAGAATAATTCGCTATGGGCTTCAAACATATTGATGCCTTTTTCCCAGTCACGAGTTTGCGAATACAATGTAATAATAGGATCAAGTGCTTCAACATGCCCTGCTTTTACCAACCAAACTAAATGCTCTTCTGCGCTATCAAGTAAGCCCGCCATAATATAATCTTCGGCAAGTTCTAAACGGCTTGTTGCGGCTTGTTGCTCATTTAAGCTTGGATGTTTTAAAAGGAGTTCATGGATTTTTATTGCGCGATCTAGTTCACCTCGACGGCGGAACATAGTGGCAAGTGTAGAATAATGCTCAACAGAATCAGCTGAGACTTCAAGTAAATTAATTAAATGCTCTAAACCTTGATCTTCTTCTCTATCAAGTAAAAACTTTAAGCCTTTACTATACTCAGAAGTGATCTGACGGTTAAGCTGATGAGCTTGGTTTTTAGCACTGTTTTTACCCATAATCCAGCCATAACCAGCTGCTATAGGTAATAGTAAAAACAAAAGCTCAATCATAGTTAGGTGTCTTTATTAGCAGCAAGCTTTTTTTTGTCTTTTTCTGGCGCTAATTGCTTTTTTAAGCGGTAATTTTGCCATTTTAGTTGCGAGAACAATTTAAAGCTAATAAAACATCCAATTACAACACCTAACAAAAAGCAAATACTTATTATTACAGCTAAAGGTAAAGTATTACTGGCAATAATATAATTTATTTGTACTAATTGCGGATTTTGAGAACCCAATACAAATGCGCTAATAAGGCATAGCGCAACCAGAATAATTTTTAATACCTTAAACAAGTAACTACTCCAATAAGTTAGTTAACTAGGCAATACTTTCGTTTACGCGGTCACGTAATTCTTTGCCTGGTTTAAAATGAGGTACATGCTTTCCGTCAAGCTCAACTGTATCGCCAGTCTTAGGATTACGACCTGTGCGAGGAGCGCGGAAATGCAAAGAGAAACTACCAAAACCTCTGATCTCAATACGATCTGAAGTAGATAATGAGCCGGCCATTTGTTCAAGAATTTCTTTTACTGCATCCTCAACATCTTTCACTGGAACGTGTGAGTGTTGTTCCGCAAGTGTTTCTATCAGTTCTGACTTAGTCATAGCGTTTCCTTAAAAAGAGATATAGGAAGGGCAAAAAATGCCCTTCCAACTAAAAACTAATTATATATTAGTCTTTTTGTGCATTTGCGAAAGCAGCTGCCATTGCGTTTTCAAACACTGGCTCTTCTTTCTTAAGCTTCTCTATTACTTCTTTCTCTTCTGCTTCGAAAAGAGCTTTAACAGATAGGCTTAAAGTGCGGTTTTTGCGATCAACGCCAACATATTTAACTTCGATTTCGTCGCCAACAGAAACAACAGTAGTTGCATCTTCAACGCGCTCTTGAGCGATATCAGCTACACGGATGTAACCTTCAACGCCTTCGATAAGTTCAACAGTTGCGCCTTTAGCATCAACTTCAGTCACTTTCCCCTTAACAATAGCACCTTTTTTGTTTGCATCAAGGTAGTTATTGAATGGGTCAGCTTCGATTTGCTTAACACCTAGAGAGATACGTTCGCGCTCTGGGTCAACTTGCAATACGATAGCAGTGATTTCGTCGCCTTTCTTGAATTCACGTACAGCTTCTTCGCCAGGTGTATTCCAAGAAATGTCTGAAAGGTGTACAAGACCATCAATTCCACCGTCAAGACCGATAAAGATACCGAAGTCAGTGATTGATTTGATCTTACCAGTAACTTGATCGCCTTTGTTCTGTAGACGAGCAAATTCCTGCCAAGGATTAGCAATACATTGCTTAAGACCAAGAGAAATACGACGACGTTCTTCGTCAATCTCAAGAACCATAACTTCAACAGTGTCGCCTAAGCTAACAACTTTTGAAGGATGGATGTTCTTGTTAGTCCAATCCATTTCAGAAACGTGTACTAAACCTTCAACGCCTTCTTCGATTTCCACGAAACAGCCGTAATCTGTAAGATTAGTAACACGACCAGAAAGTTTAGAACCTTCTGGGTAACGACCAGCGATAGCTGCCCATGGATCTTCACCAAGCTGTTTAAGGCCTAGAGATACACGAGTTTTATCTTTGTCGAATTTAAGAACTTTAACTGCGATTTCGTCACCAACATTAACGATCTCTGAAGGGTGCTTAACACGCTTCCAAGCCATATCTGTAATGTGTAGTAGACCATCAACACCACCAAGGTCAACGAATGCACCGTAGTCAGTAAGGTTCTTAACGATACCTTTAACTTCTTGACCTTCAACAAGGTTAGCAAGAAGCTCTTCACGTTCTTGTGAGTTTTCAGATTCGATAACTGCACGACGTGAAACAACAACGTTGTTACGTTTTTGATCAAGCTTAATTACTTTAAATTCAAGCTCTTTGCCTTCAAGGTGAGTTGTGTCACGTACTGGACGAACATCAACAAGTGAACCAGGTAGGAAAGCACGGATTGAATCAACTTCAACTGTGAAACCGCCTTTAACTTTACCGTTGATAACACCAGTAACAGTTTCTTGCTCTTCACATGCTTTCTCAAGACGGATCCACGCTTCGTGACGCTTCGCTTTCTCACGAGAAAGGATAGTTTCACCGAAACCGTCTTCAATTGCATCTAGTGCAACATCTACTTCGTCGCCAACAGCAACTTCAAGTTCACCAGCAGCATTTTTGAACTGCTCAGCAGGGATAGCACTTTCTGATTTAAGACCAGCATCTACAAGTACAATGTTATTCTCGATTGAGATTACTGTACCTTTAACGATAGAGCCTTGCTCTGCTTCAAAACCCTTTAAGCTTTCTTCAAATAACTGCGCAAAATTTTCTGACATACGAATATACGTCTCATCTATTAATACCAATAAGCAACCATGCTGCATGGGGTTGTTAAAATAGCACTGGCATCCTGCTGGCGCATAAAATGTGTTTTAGCTTCGTTTAGGAAGCTTACCTTCAGAGATAGCAATATCTAATAAAGTTATAACTTTATCAAATACTTGCTCTGCATTAAGCTCGCTAGTATCAAGCTCAATAGCATCCTCTGCAGGCACAAGCGGCGCAACGACACGATTCATATCGCGCTCATCACGAGCTTGAATGTCCTGTAATAGACCACTTAGTGTAACATCAAGACCGCGAGCATTCAACTCAACAAATCGCCTACGAGCACGTTCTTCTGCACTTGCGGTTAAATATATTTTTAATGGCGCATCTTTAAAAACCACAGTGCCCATATCTCTACCATCAGCAACCAACCCGTTTTCTGTACGAAACGCACGCTGACGACGTAATAGCGCTTCTCGAACGCGAGGCAATGCTGCTACTTTTGACGCTGCAGCACCTACTTCTTCATTACGAATAGTAGTACTTACATCCTCGCCTTCTAAAATAACTTTTCCTGCATTAGTTTGGCTATCCACCAAAAACTGCACATCTAAATTTGCAGCAAGTGGCACAAGTGCCTCTTCATTGTCTAATGCTATTTGATGATGGAGTGCTGCAAGGGATAAAACGCGGTAAATTGCACCACTATCCAATACATCCCATCCTAATTTCTCGGCTAACAAGCGACAAACAGTTCCTTTACCTGAACCACTTGGGCCATCAACGGTGATCACTGGCATTAATAACGCCTGCATTTAAACCTCCTGCGATGCACACTTAAATAAACCGCGATATTATACGTCAGTTATTAAAATAGATCTGCTATTAGCATGTAACTTTTATAAATACTTATAAATAGTCTATTCACTAACCGATGCTAAAACATTGAAAAACGTAGGAAATGTTTTATAAGTACATTTCGGATCATTAATCGTTATTGGCTTACCGCCTACGGCAACCATGGCAAAACACATGGCTATACGGTGATCATCGTAGGTATCAATTGCAACATCATTGAAGTGTTTAGGAGGTGTGATTTCAATAAAATCATGTCCTTCTACTACCTCAGCACCTACTTTTCTAAGCTCAGTAGCCATTGCGTACAACCGATCTGTTTCTTTTACGCGCCAATTATAAATATTTCTAATCGCGGTTGGACCTTTAGCAAATAGAGCAACCGTTGCAAGTGTCATGGCTGCATCTGGAATTGCATTAGCATCGATATCAACACCATTTAATTCTCCTTTACGGACAACTAGACGCTCATCATACCAATCTATTTTTGCACCAACCTGCTCCATTACTTTAGCAAAACCTATATCACCCTGAACTGATTTTGCCCCTACACCTTTAATCTCAATTTCACCACCCGCTATCGCAGCGGCTGCAACAAAGTAAGAAGCAGAAGACGCATCGCCCTCAACCATAATACGATCTAGTGATTGATACTGTTGACCACCTTTGACATTAAAAGTTGCATAATTACTGTGCTCAACGTTAACGCCAAAACGTGCCATTACATCAAGGGTTATATCAATATAAGGTTTAGAAACCAAAGTGCCTTTAATGGTTATATTTGTATCGCCACTAAACAAAGGTGCAGCCATTAGTAATGCGGTTAAAAATTGGCTTGAAATACTGCCATCTATTTCAACTGAGCCGCCCTTAATTTGTCCACCCACGATTTTAAGTGGTGGGTAGTCTTTATGTTTAGTATAGGTAACATCACCACCAAGCGATTGAAGAGCATCAACTAAATGCCCTATTGGACGTTCTTCCATACGAGGTTCGCCAATTAACTCATACTCACCAGCAACAGCGGCAAGTACAGCGGTTAAAGGTCGGTAAGCGGTTCCTGCGTTTCCTAAAAACAATGGCTCACTAGGTGTTTTAAATACACCGCCAACACCCTCAACAGTCGCTACAGTGCGTTCGTCATTTAGCGTAACATTAACACCCAATAACTTTAATGCGCCCAGCATATGGCGAATATCGTCGCTATCAAGTAAGTTTTCTACAACAGTGGTGCCATTAGCAAGTGCTGCTAATAACAAAATTCGGTTCGATAAGCTTTTCGAACCAGGTAATGTCACACTGCCATTTACACGAGAAATTGGTTCTAGACGTAATTGTTCCATTAGCTGTTTTCCTTTGCAAAGGCAGCCATAAAATCAACTAATGCTTGAACGCCTTCAAGTGGCATTGCGTTGTAAATACTAGCGCGCATGCCTCCTACAATTCTGTGTCCTTCAAGTGCAAGTAAACCTGCTTCATTTGATTGAGCAACAAATTTGCTATTCAAGCTTTCATCGTTCAACCAAAATGGAACATTCATACGTGAGCGGCAATGCTTAGCTACTATATTTGAGTAAAAATCAGAGTTATCAATAAAATCATAAAGTAATTCAGCCTTGGCAATATTTTGTACTTCCATGGCTTTTACACCACCATTGCTTTCAAGCCATGAAAATACTTCAGCTGCTAAATACCATGCAAAAGTAGGTGGCGTATTAAACATACTGCCCTGCTTTGCTTCAAGTGCGTAATCTAAAATGCCAGGCTTAGGCAAGCCTTCGCGTTCAAGTAATGTTTTGCGCACAATAACAATTGAAATACCCGACGGACCAATATTTTTTTGTGCTCCAGCATAGATTAAATCAAATTTATTAACGTCTATTTCGCGAGATAAAATAGTTGAAGACATATCAGCAATAATTGGCGCTGTTGGATGACTCGGTACATCAAAAATCTCTAAGCCATCAACGGTTTCATTGGGGCAATAGTGGATGTACGCTGCATCTTCTGGTAATTCCCAGTCAGCAACTGCTTTAATTGAAAACTCGCCATCGGCATCATTACGCACATCTGTAAAAGATGTTTGAGTAAATTTACTCGCTTCATCTCTTGCGCTTTTAGACCAAACACCATTCTCGCAATAAAAGGCTGTTTTACCTTCTTGGTGTAAATTTAAAGGTACTGCACTAAATTGACCACGACCGCCACCATGCATAAATAACACTTCAAATTCATCACTAATGTTCATTAAGCGGCGTAAACTGGCTTCACATTTGGCTGTTAGTGCTAAAAAGTCTTTGCTGCGATGGCTTATTTCCATCACAGAAACACCTAAATCTTGCCAATCTAAAAATTCTTTTTGTGCTTTTTGCATAACGGCTTGCGGAAGCATAGCGGGTCCCGCACAAAAATTATATTTACTCATTACCTTTGCCTCATTCCAGTAATTCAAAATTAATACGAATTGCATTAAATCAGCGTTCAATCATAGTGACCAATAAACAGCGCTTTAAAAATAAAATTTTATATGTAGTGTTTCTACTTGAAAATTTTTAACGCAGTTAATAGGTTATTTAGCCTAATTAAATGATCATCATTTTAATTCAATTTGTATAAATGCCTGATTGATCTACAAGCAGGCTACATTAGTTTTATTCAATACCATTAAAAAAAGCGGCCTTAGCCGCTTTTTTAATCTCAATTATTCTGAAGGTGGATTATCATCCGCTACTTCTTCAATAACCGTATCAACTGTCTCAACGTCTTCGATATCGATTAAGTCACTTTCAGTAACTTCAATCTCTTCTATACGTTGTAAACCAACTACTTGCTCTTCGTCAATAGTTCTGATCAAAATAACACCTTGCGTGTTACGTCCAACCGTAGAAACTTCATTAACGCGAGTTCGTACTAAGGTACCACGATTAGAAATAATCATTATTTCATCGTTGTCATCAACTTGCACAGCACCAACAACAGCACCGTTACGCTCACTCACCTTAATAGATACAACACCTTGTGTTGCACGGCTCTTAGATGGGTAATCTTCAAGTAGCGTACGCTTACCGTAACCATTTTCGGTTACCGTTAAAATAGCACCATCGGTTTTTGGAACAATTAACGATACAACACGTTGCTGATCTGGCATTTTAATACCACGAACACCGGTTGCTGTACGACCCATTGGACGAACACCTTTAAACTTAATTTCAGGGTTACCGTTCTCGTCTACAACCGCATTACCGTCTTCATCAACAATAGCTGTTTCTTCTGCTTCTTTAAAGCGTACAACTTTACCTGCGTCAGTAAACAACATAATTTCGTTGCTACCATCGGTAATATCAACACCAATCAGGCTATCGCCATCATTTAAGTTAACAGCAATAATACCGCTGGCACGTTGTCGGCTATAGGCCGTTAATGGTGTTTTCTTAACTGTACCAAATGCAGTTGCCATAAAGATGTATTTATCTTCTGCGTACTCACGTACTGGCAATATAGCGGTAATACGTTCATCTGCTTCAAGTGGTAACAAGTTAACAATTGGCTTGCCGCGCGCGGCACGACTCGCAAGAGGTAACTGGTACACTTTAAGCCAATATAAACGACCGGCTGTTGAGAAACACAATATAGTATCGTGGGTATTAGCAACTAATAAACGTTCAATGAAATCTTCATCTTTCATTTTCGTTGCTGATTTACCTTTACCACCACGGCGTTGTGCTTCGTAATCAGATAATGCCTGATACTTAACGTAACCTTCGTGAGAAAGTGTTACAACAACGTCTTCTTCAGTTATTAAATCTTCAAGGCTGATATCGTGAGCCGCTGCATTTATTTCAGTACGACGTTCATCACCATATTGCGCTTTAATTTCAACAAGCTCATCGCGAATAACTTCCATTAAGCGCTCTGGCGTTGCCAAAATATATAAAAGCTCAGCAATTAAATCTAATAACGTTTGGTATTCACTTATAATTTTTTCGTGTTCAAGACCTGTTAGCTTATGTAAGCGTAAATCTAGAATAGCTTGGGCTTGTTGCTCAGAAATAAAGTACTGCCCATCACGAATACCTAAATCGGCAGCAAGCCAATCTGGGCGAGCAACATTATCCTCGCCTGTTTTTTCAAGCATAGATTTAACATTGCCTAATTCCCACGAACGTTCTGTTAAAGCAATTTTAGCTTCTGCAGGTGTAGGTGAGTTACGAATAAGTTCGATAATAGGGTCAATGTTTGCAAGTGCAATCGCTAAACCTTCTAGCATATGTGCACGATCGCGCGCTTTGCGTAAATCAAAAACAGTACGACGAGTTACTACTTCACGACGGTGAATAATAAACTCTTCAAGCATTTCTTTTAGATTAAAACACTTAGGCTGGTTATTAATTAAAGCAACCATATTCATACCAAACACAGTTTGTAACTGAGTTTGTGCATATAAGTTGTTTAATATAACTTCGCCTACGTCACCACGTTTGATCTCGATAACGATACGCATACCGTCTTTATCTGATTCGTCACGAAGTGCACTAATACCTTCAATTTTTTTATCTTTAACTAGCTCCGCAATTTTTTCAATCAAACGTGCTTTGTTAACCTGATAAGGTATTTCGTGAACGATGATAGTTTCACGATGTGTTTTTTCATCTACTTCAATTTCAGCGCGGGCACGCATGTACACTTTACCACGACCCGTTAAATAGGCTTGCTCTATGCCTTTTTTACCGTTGATAATAGCGGCTGTTGGGAAATCAGGACCCGGGATATAATCCATTAACTCTAAAATAGTTAATTCAGGATTTAAAATAAGTGCTAAACACCCATTCACAACTTCAGTTAAGTTATGAGGAGGAATATTTGTAGCCATACCTACCGCAATACCCGATGAACCGTTCACTAGTAAGTTAGGAACTTTCGTTGGTAAAACGTCAGGAATTTGTTCAGTGCCATCGTAGTTAGGAACGAAATCAACCGTTTCTTTTTCAAGATCGGCTAATAATTCATGCGACATTTTTGCCATACGTACTTCTGTATAACGCATTGCTGCTGCTGAATCACCATCAACCGAACCGAAGTTACCTTGACCATCTACTAACATATAACGAAGTGAGAATGGCTGTGCCATACGTACTATAGTGTCGTAAACTGCACTATCGCCGTGTGGATGGTACTTACCGATTACGTCACCGACAACACGTGCCGATTTTTTGTAAGGCTTGTTCCAATCATTACTAAGCTCATTCATTGCAAACAAAACGCGACGGTGAACCGGCTTTAAGCCGTCACGCACGTCTGGTAATGCACGCCCTACAATTACACTCATTGCGTAATCTAAGTAGGAGTTTTTCAACTCGTCTTCAATATTGACCGGCTGAATGCCATGGGCGAGATCAGTCATTGATATCACATTCCTTCAGTATCTGCTCTCAACAACCCGGTATTAGGTATCAAGAGTATTTGTTATTATTGCTAACAACTATGCTATCACAATTAATTTTAATTTACAGGCGCAAAACTTTGCGATTTATCAATTTTGCCCTATATAATGGCCCCAGATTGACGAGGAAGTATTTTATGACCGAACATCAAAATGTAGATCACGCAGAAATAGCAAAATTTGAAGCCATCGCAGAGCGTTGGTGGGATTTAGATGGAGAATTTAAACCTCTTCACGAAATTAACCCGTTACGTTTAGACTTTATTGCAAATAAAACCCAAGGCTTATTTGATAAAGAAACACTCGATGTAGGCTGTGGCGGCGGTATTTTAAGCCAAAGCATGGCGCGTATGGGCGCAAAGGTAACTGGCATCGATATGGGTCAAGAGCCTTTAAACGTTGCTAAATTACATAGTTTAGAAACAGGCGTAAGTGTAGATTACATAAAAGTACCTGCAGAAGAATTTGCAGCACAGTATCCAGAACGTTATGACGTAATAACATGTATGGAAATGCTAGAGCACGTACCCGACCCAGCTTCTATAATCCATTCAGTAGCAGCACTTGCAAAACCAGGTGCCGATGTATTTTTTTCAACTTTAAATAAAACACCTAAAGCGTACTTGTTTGCCATTGTTGGTGCTGAAAAACTTTTAAAAATGGTACCTGAAGGCACACATGACCATAAAAAGTTTATAAAACCTGCACAACTTATTGCATGGGCAGAGCAAGCTGGTTTAAAAGTACGTGCAAGCACTGGGCTCTCTTATAACCCATTATCAAAGCAATATACGCTTAATAATGACGTTAGCGTAAATTACATACTTCATTTTGAGAAGTTAGCTTAATGACTAGCTTTCAATCACCCCTTGTTGAGTACGATGCATTTTTATTTGATTTAGACGGCACCCTACTAGACACCGCTGATGATTTAGGCGCCGCTTTAAATAAAGTTCTGCGTGCGCAAAACATAGATGAAGTAACAAGTGATGTATACCGTCCTGCAGCATCTAATGGTGCTGCTGCGCTTTTAGAGGCTGGTTTTAAGGATAAGTGGGTTGAACAACCTCAGACACAGCTAATAAAGCAATTAATTGACGAATACGCTAAAAACATAGCAACACATACAACGTGTTTTACAGGTGTTGAGCCTTTACTTATTGCGCTTGATCAAAAAAAGATCAAATGGGGGATCATGACTAACAAGCCTGGTTTTCTAACTGATCCTCTTGTGGCTGCTATTCCAGCATTAAAAAATGCGCAAGTTATTATAAGTGGTGACACGCTAAAAGAGGCTAAACCTTCCCCTCTTCCTTTACTACATTGTGCAAAGCTAATGGGTATAAAACCAAATCGGTGTTTGTACATTGGTGATGCGCAGCGTGACATTCAAGCAGGTAAAGCAGCGGGTATGCATACCGCTTCTGCTCTTTGGGGGTACGTGCCAAGCCTTAACGAAGTTTTGAGTTGGGAAGCCGATTTTAATTGGCAAAGTCCTATTGACGGTTTTAACCATATATAGTGCCATGTTAATTAATAAACACTATATATTGTGATCTAGTCAGTTTTTAGCCAAAGTTTGTCGATAAAAAACTCAGTTACAATTTATTTTTTTAAAGCGCAAATTTAGCATATGATTAGTTGATTTTTGCAAATTTCAACTTAACCGAATGATCAAAGGTTAATGCTCACTAACACAAATGTGTTATCCCAAAGTTATCCACAAATAGGGGCAATTATGTCCCTTGCAAAACGACTCAGACCACACTATCTTGTGATCTCTAAATTGAACAACACCAGATATTGTGGCCAAATGTTATTCAATAAATTCACTCATTAGGTGAGAATTATAATAAACGAGTATATATCTTGCTATTGCGAGGTATAAATCATTGGCCAAAATACTAAACTCCCTAGGAACACAGGCAAAGCTATGAACCAACAGTTATCTGTAAGCAAACGTGACGGTCGTAAAGAGCCACTTGATCTTGATAAGATCCATCGCGTTATTGAATGGGCCGCCGAAGGTTTAAACAACGTTTCGGTTTCGCAAGTTGAATTAAAGTCACACATTCAATTTTACGATGGTATTCGTACTAAAGACATTCACGAAACCATTATTAAAGCCGCTGCAGATCAGATTTCAAAAGAATCACCAGATTACCAGTACTTATCAGCCCGTTTAGCTGTATTTCACTTACGTAAAAAAGCGTATGGGCAATTTGAGCCACCACGTTTATTTGACCACGTAACAAAAATGGTTGGCGATAAGCGCTACGACGCTCACTTACTTGTTGATTATACAGAACAAGAATTAGACGAGCTTGATGCATACCTTGATCATTCTCGCGATCTTAATTTCAGCTATGCGGCAGTGAAGCAATTAGAAGGTAAATACCTTGTTCAAAACCGTGTATCTGGCGAAATTTATGAAAGTGCACAGTTTTTATACATTTTAGTAGCGGCGAGTTTATTTGCTGACTATCCACGTGAAACACGCGTATCTTACATTAAGCGTTTTTACGATGCCGTATCGTTGTTCAAAATTTCGTTACCTACCCCTATTATGGCGGGCGTACGTACCCCAACACGTCAATTTAGTTCATGTGTATTAATAGAGTGTGGTGATAGCCTTGATTCAATCAATGCAACATCATCTGCGATTGTTAAATACGTTTCACAACGTGCAGGTATAGGTATTAATGCAGGTCGTATTCGTGCGCTAGGTAGCCACATTCGTAACGGTGAAGCGTATCATACTGGTTGTATTCCTTTTTATAAGCACTTTCAAACAGCGGTTAAAAGCTGCTCGCAAGGTGGTGTACGTGGCGGCGCTGCAACATTGTTTTACCCGCTTTGGCATTTAGAAGTAGAAAACCTACTTGTGCTTAAAAATAACCGTGGTGTAGATGACAACCGTGTTCGTCACCTAGATTACGGCGTACAATTTAATAAACTAATGTACTCTCGTTTAATTAAAGACGACTACATTACGTTATTTAGCCCATCAGATGTGCCGGGGCTTTACGATGCATTTTTTGAAGACCAAGCTGAATTTGACGCGCTTTACGTAAAATACGAACAAGACGAGTCTATTCGTAAAAAACGTATTAAAGCCATTGAGCTTTTCTCTATGTTTGCTCAAGAGCGTGCAAGTACAGGTCGTATTTATTTACAAAATGTTGATCACTGTAATACACACAGCCCGTTCATTGCTAAAGTTGCGCCTATTCGCCAATCTAACTTATGTTTAGAAATTGCATTGCCAACTAAGCCACTTAATAACGTAAACGACGAAGAAGGCGAAATTGCCCTTTGTACACTGTCTGCGTTTAACCTAGGTGCAATAGAATCACTAGACGAGCTTGAAGAGCTAGCTGAGCTTGCAGTACGCGCACTTGATAACTTACTCGATTTCCAAGACTACCCTGTACCGGCTGCAAAAAATGCCACTATGGGTCGTCGTACGTTAGGAATAGGTGTAATTAACTACGCATACTACCTAGCTAAAAACGGTAAGCGTTATTCAGATGGCAGCGCAAATGCACTGACTCACAAAACGTTTGAAGCGATTCAGTACTACCTAATGAAAGCATCAAACGAGCTTGCTAAAGAACGTGGTGCATGTCCTAAGTTTAACGAAACAACGTATTCACAGGGCATTATGCCAACAGATACGTACAAACGTGACTTAGATAAAATTTGTGATGAACCACTTCACCTTGATTGGGATACATTACGTGCCAGCATTAAAGAGCACGGCATGCGTAACTCAACATTAAGCGCGTTAATGCCATCAGAAACATCGTCGCAAATCTCTAATGCAACTAATGGTATTGAGCCACCACGTGGTCATATTAGTGTTAAAGCAAGTAAAGACGGTATTTTGAAGCAAGTTGTTCCTGAATATGAACGCTTAAAAAATAACTACGAGTTACTGTGGGACATCCCATCAAACGATGGTTACTTACAGCTTGTGGGCATAATGCAAAAATTTGTTGACCAAACAATATCAGCAAACACAAATTATGATCCAAACAAGTTCGAAGGCGGTAAAGTACCTATGCAAGTCTTATTAAAAGACTTACTTACTGCATACAAACTAGGTGTTAAAACGTTGTACTACCATAACACCCGTGATGGCGCATCAGATTCACAAGAAGATACTCCAGAAGTGGAAGATGATGATTGTGAAGGCGGCGCGTGTAAAATATAGTTATTAATTTTTATTTTAAGCGGGCATTTAGCCCGCTTTTTCTGATAGTTTTTTTGAGTGATAAACATGTCTTATACTACTTTTAGCCGAAACCATAACAACCAAATGCAAGAGCCAATGTTCTTTGGCCAAACAGTTAACGTATCTCGTTACGACCAACAAAAATACCCTATTTTTGAAAAGTTAATTGAGAAACAACTTTCTTTTTTTTGGCGTCCTGAAGAAGTAGACGTAAGTAAAGACCGTTTAGACTTTCAAGCATTACCTGATCATGAAAAGCACATATTTTTAAGCAACTTAAAATACCAAACATTGCTTGATAGTGTACAAGGTCGTTCACCAAACGTTGCCCTACTTCCTATTGTATCGTTACCTGAGCTTGAAACATGGATAGAGACATGGGCATTTAGCGAAACGATTCACAGCCGTTCATACACGCATATTATTCGTAATGTAACGCAAGCCCCTGAGCTTATTTTTGATGACATTGTTAGCAACGACAAAATTAGCGAACGTGCCGATGCCGTAACTAAATACTACGACGACTTAATCAACTCAGTATCGCTTTACAATTTATACGGTGAAGGCAAGCACGAGATTAATGGTAAAACTGTTATCGTAAATTTGTTTGAGCTTAAAAAGAAACTATACCTAGCTATGATGTCGGTAAATATTCTTGAAGCGATTCGCTTTTACGTAAGCTTTGCATGTTCGTTTGCGTTTGCTGAGCGTGAATTGATGGAAGGTAACGCTAAAATCATCAAGCTTATTGCGCGCGATGAGGCACTTCACCTTTCGGGTACTCAGCATATTTTAAACATTATGCAAGACGGTAAAGATGACCCAGAAATGGCGATTGTTGCAGCCCAGTGCCGCGACGAAGCGATTAAAATGTTTGTTGATGCTGCAGAGCAAGAAAAAGAGTGGGCTGAGTATTTATTTAAAGATGGTTCAATGATTGGCTTAAATAAACATATTTTATGTCAGTACGTTGAATACATTACTAATGCACGTATGACTGCTATTGGCTTACCTGCGCAATTTGAAACTAGCAGTAACCCAATTCCATGGATTAACTCATGGTTGGTGTCTGATAACGTGCAAGTAGCGCCTCAAGAAGCAGAAATTAGTTCATACCTTGTTGGTCAAATAGACTCTCAAGTTGATGCCTCACAATTTGGTGACTTTGATTTATAATGAGTGACAGAATCACTGCAAGTGTAACGCTTGCAGAAAACAGCCAGTGTATAGAATTTACCACTGGCTGCCCTTCTGTTTTACAGTGCTTAGAATCCATGAAAATAGACGTTGCGTATCAATGTCGCGAAGGTTATTGCGGCGCCTGCAGGGCAACGTTAGTGTCAGGTAGTGTTGAGTATAACGAAGAGCCACTGGCGTTTGTGCGCGAAGGCGAAATACTCCTGTGCTGCTGCAAGCCTAATGGTGACATAAGCATAAATTTAAAATAATTTATGAACAAAATAAAAAGCCGATAATAAATTATCGGCTTTGTTATTTATAAATCAACGACCCAGGGAGATTGTTGTTTTATCATATTATTTTTCTTTTAAGTAAACGGTTTTCTTTTCTAGATATTGCTCTAAACCAAACTTACCGTCTTCACCGCCAAAACCACTTTGTTTCCAGCCATTATGAAAACCTTGATGCTGCTCACCCATACCACGGTTAATATAAACTTCACCCACTTCTAATTCGTTAATAGCTTTATTAATATCAAAAAAGTTTTGAGTGAATATATAGGCGCTTAAGCCATAAATACTGTCGTTACAGTATTTAATCGCTTGATCCATATCTTTAACTTTTACAATAGGGAGTACTGGGCCAAAAGTTTCTTCGTGTACTGCAATGTTATCTTGCTTAACGTCTACAAGTAACGTTGGTTCGTACCAACAACCACCTTCGAAACCCTCAACAGACGCAACTTTACCACCAGTGGCAATGCTTGCACCTTGCTTAATACTTTGTTGAACAATGTGATCAATGTTGTCTATTTCACGTTGATTACATTTAGGCCCCATTTGTGTATCTGGGTTCATAGGATCCCCAACACGAAGTGCTTTTACTGCTGGTATAAATTTAGCCATAAATGCATCGTACACAGACTCTTGAACATATAAACGCTCAACACAGGTACATACTTGCCCGCAGTTAGCAAAGCGACCCCAAAGCGCACCTTCAACAGCCTCATCAAGGTCGGCATCTGCCATAACAACCATCGGGGCTTTACCGCCAAGTTCAAGCATTACAGGCGTCATATATTCTGCGCTAGTTTTATAAATTTGCTTACCTGCAGCAGTAGAGCCTGTCATGGTGATCATTTTAGTAATTGGGCTTTCACACAATGCTTGGCCAACAACAGAACCTGATCCATTAATAACGTTTAGCACGCCAGCAGGAATCCCCGCTTCGTTTGCTAAACGACCCAGCTCGGTGGTTGCTAAAGGTGTTTCTTGGGTAGGTTTTAATACAATAGAGTTACCTGTAATCAACGCAGGTCCAATTTTACGACCAGCCAATGCCAGCGGAAAATTCCACGCAGTAATACCAACAACTACGCCACGTGGCACTTTATGAATGTATATTTTTTCATCTTCGTTATCTGAAGGTAAAATATCGCCTTCAATAGTAAGTGCATGGTCGCATGCATAGTCAATAAAAGTCGCTGTTACGTCGACTTCCATTTGTGCAACTGATAGCAATTTACCTTGCTCTGCAACAAGCATTGGTGCAAGAATATCTTTATTTTCACGAATTTTATTAGCAAACACGCGCAATATATTTTGACGTGTGCGAGCTGTCAATTTAGCCCACTTTTTCTGGCCTACATTCGCTGACTCAAGTGCATACTGCGCATCTTCTATACAGCCTTTTGGTATTTCACCAATTTTTTTACCCGTAGATGGGCTTAATATTTCAATGGTGCCACTTACTTTAGAAGCGACATATTCACCATTTATAAAATTCACATTATTATGAAAGTTCATTGTACTATCTCCCCATCCATCCGCCATCAACCAATAAAATAGCGCCGTTTACATAACTAGCAGCCTCAGAAGCCAAGAACACTGCGGGCCCTTTAAAGTCTTCAGGATTTCCCCATCGACCTTGTGGAATGCGCGCTAAGATGGCTGCATTACGCTCTTTGTCATTGCGTAATGCTTCAGTGTTATCGGTATCAATGTAACCTGGCGCAATGGCATTTACATTAATGCCTTTGCCAGCCCATTCATTTGAAAGCGCCATAACCAATTGCCCAATAGCACCTTTACTAGCTGCGTAACCTGGTACTGTAATACCACCTTGAAAGGTAAGCAAAGAAGCTGTAAAAATAACTTTACCCTCGCCATGTTCTATCATTTGTTTGCCTATTTCGCGGCTTAAAATAAATTGAGCATTTAAGTTAACTTCAATCACTTTATCCCATAAATCATCACCATGCTCAGCCGCAGGAGCACGTAGGATTGTACCTGCATTATTAACTAAAATATCAATTTTTGAAAAATCACTTTTTACATCATTAATAAAAGAATAAAGCGCATCACGATCACCAAAATCACATTGGTAGGCTTTAAAGTTTCGGCCAAGGGCTTTAACTTCTTTTTCTACTTCTGAGCCTTCAAGCTCTAAGCTTGCAGATACACCAATAATATCAGCGCCAGCCTGCGCTAAACCTAGTGCAATACCTTTACCAATACCGCGCTTACAACCTGTAACTAAGGCTACTTTGCCTTCTAAGCTAAATTTTTCTAGCATCTGATTCATTTTCATACCTTTATAATTTTTATTATTGTGGATTACATTCAACAAGCGCTTTCATGCCTTCTGGATTTCCATCCATACTCGCAAATGCACTACCAATATCAGTTAACGAACTAACCGAACTAATGAAAGGTTTAAGATCTATTTGGCCCGATGAAATTAATTCGATAGCCCAATCAAAATCGGCCGCTTCGTATACACGTGCACCTAATAACTCCAACTCTTTCCAAAAGAATTGAAATAAATCGATTTCAGGTTTAACACTGTGAATGGCCACCATTACTATACGACCCCGACGCCCTGCTATTTCGGTCATAGCCTCTATTGCGGGTTTTACGCCTGATACTTCAAATACAACATCTGCACCTTTTGTTTGTGTCCAACTGTCTACATAGGCAGCTAAATCTTCTTCAATGGGATTAACCGATTTAACACCTAGCTCATCGGCAAAAGCACGGCGGCTTTTGTTAGGCTCAGACACGAGTACTTCTGCACCAACACTTTTAGCAACCGCAGCAACTAATTGCCCAATTGGCCCGCCACCAAGTACAACCACTTTCTCACCCGCTTGTAAGCGCGAGCGTCGTACATCATGGCACGCAACCGATAAAGGCTCTATTAATGCACCTTGCTTTAAATCAACGCCTTCTGGTAATTTATGCAAAGTACGCGCTTTAACTGTCCAGCTTGACTGAAAAGCACCTGGTGTATCTATACCCATAAACTTTAAATTTTGACAAATATGCGTATGCCCCGCATTACACGTAGGACAATCGCCACACCAATCTAATGGGCGTACTACCACGTTTTCCCCTACAGCAAAGCCTTCAACGCCTTCACCTATTTCTGCAACAACACCTGATATTTCATGGCCAATTGTTTGCGGAATAGACACTCGTTGATCCATTACGCCGTGGTATATGTGCATATCTGTACCGCAAATCCCAACGTATCCAACACTCAATCTAATCTCACCCGCTTTAGGTTTAATAGATGTGCCTTCAACAATGTTAAATGACTTGTTACCTATATATTGTGCAGCTTGCATATTTTTATACCTTCAAGAATGTTTAATTAAATAGTAACCAAGTAAAGCATCATCAAAACAATGCCGATACGAGGAATATCAAAGTGAACTATCACACCTTAATATGGTTTATTGTTAACAATTTACACCTAGGTATGTTGTTTGTAAAGCCACTATCAAAATTTAATATAACTTTAGAGCGCAAAAGCCAATACGTTAAAAAGCATTAAGAATAGTTATTAAAATTTACTTGTATGTTTTAATATCAACATATATTGTCAACAATTAACATAGTATAAAGAGGGACAATAATGATTAAAAACAAAAAATCTGCGCTTAGCGTAGTGATTATCAGCGCTCTAAACTTAGCGGGATGCAGTCAAAACATACAAACACACACGCCCAGTAGTAAAACAAATAACAACGTAGTCTTTTCTGACGTATCTGAACAAGCAGGTTTAATAACACAAAAAAATTGGAAGTATGGCGGCCCTACCATTGCAGATATAAACAGTGATGGTCACTATGACCTACTACTAACAAATCACGACACCACTCCTATTCGGTTGTTTATGGCAAATGGCGATAATACATACACACTACAAGATAATATTTTTCCACGAGCAGATCTACACGGTATGTCGGCCGGTGATTACGACAACGATGGCGATCTCGATGTACTTATTGCACTAGGCGGTGGAAATGGCACCACACCTCAACCCCAGCGACTACTTAAGAACAATAATGGTAAATTTGAAGATAAAACTGTTGAAGCTGGCTTATCTAAAATGGGGGCTCGCGGGCGCTCTGTGCGCTGGGTTGATGTAGATGCCGATGGTGATCTTGATTTTATACAAGTAAACGCCGAAAAATTAATTCACGAAAACTCACCACGCAATATCATTTTTGAAAATCTCGGTAATGGAAAGTTTACTTATCACCCATCAGCTACTTTTGAAAATATAAAAGCCGAGCGTGTATTATTAACCGATTACAATAACGATGACATACTCGATATTTTTGCTTTTGATGGATACAACGATTTAACTATTTATCAAGGTAATAACGACTTTACCTTTGCCAATGTTACTAAAGATCTATTAGGTGCAAATAGTGAAGCCTACAAAGGCACGCTCGCAGTTGCACAAGCTGATATAGATAACGACGGCGATATGGACTACTACCTTGCTCGCGGAAAGCTAAGCTACGCTATCGCTAATAACAGTCTATCGTTTAATAAAGGCAGCAAACGGCTAGACCTGCGTGATGAAGGTAATAAAAGCCACGATGGCATAACACTCATTACCGACAACACAAACTCAGGAAGTCTTATACTAAGTGACTTTTATCACTTCCCGCGTGCCAAGCTATTAAGCCAAATGGATGTATACATAGGTGAGAAAAAAGAACTAATAAATACACCTAGTAAAAACACCACCATTAGCCAGAAAAAAGCGCAAGGGTTTCCAACTAAGCTTGATAAAACCGGCTGGTACATTGGGTATTTAGGGAATAATAAATGGCGAGTGGAATGGGTACTTACCGACAACCTTGCATGGGATGTACGCGCATCATTCAAAAATGTAAAAAACTATCAAAGCGATTGGCAACCACAAAATCTCGCCCTTCCTGATGTATTACTACGTAACGATAATGGTAAGCTGGTTGATATTTCATCTAAATTATCAGCATTAACAAACAGTAATAACTGGGGAGTTGTACCCGGCGATTTTAATAACGACACAAAAATAGACTTTATGGTCTATCGCTTTGGCGAACTAAAAGAGCGAGTTGCTGATGTTTTACTCATTAACCAAGGTGATTACAAATTTAAAGCAACAATCACTCACAACGCTGATACCGAACGTGGCTTAGACTCACACGGCGATATGGGAGCCGCATTTGACTTTAACCTAGATGGAAAACTCGACCTACTAAGCGGAGATGAAGATAACGGCCAATGGCATTTATATAAAAATACCACTGAGTTAAGTCACGCCCACTTCACCCTTATTAGAGTTGGATACTCAAAAAGTGGGGTTGATCCGTATGGTGCAAAAGTACAAATTAAAACAGCAACTGCGAACCAATATCAAGTTATTGGCTCACAAAGTGCTACTCACTCGCAAAGCTTACTTAATATTGTGCATTTTGGATTAGCACAAGCTGATACGCTTTCATCAGTTGTAATTACATGGCGAGATGGCAGCCAAAAAACGCTCACTAATGTTAAGGTAGACTCACTAATAAAAGTGGGAGAATTTAAGTAAGTCCTGTTTAATATGTACTAGCTCAGGCTTGATCTGACAGTTACCCATTTTTCTAATGATGACTGTTAGTTTAGATTTGAGCTAAATTATTTTCTGCCCAAACCGTTTTTCCATCCAGTGATGTTTTAAGTGGTGTTCGACCGCAACATACTTTCCCTTGATGAGTCCGATCATTGTTGTAGTAATCCATCCATTCGTCCAGATCTTTTTATAGTTCTTCCTTAAGCGTATAGCTAACAATTGAACGAACACCACTACCTGAAAAAAACACGCCTAATTTACGAAGCTCATTGCTGCTTCTATGATGGCCGTGAGCAGGATAGTCAACTGCATATTTAATGACGGCTTGCTCTGTTTCTTCGTCAACGCGATTCTTTATATTTAGTGTACGGTGGTTCTTTTCGATTAACGCATCAATCCCCCCTCATTAACGAGTTCTTGATAACGATAAAATGTATCTCGTGATACGCCCATGACTTTACAGGCTCTTGATACATTGCCTAGTTCTTCAGCAAGGTTAAGTAAACCGGCTTTGTGTTTTATGGTTGGGTTGTTAGTGTGCAACATGAGAGTTACCTTTTTGTTTGTTTTGATTTAAAGATTCGACACCTTTATCAAAACGGGTAACTCTCACTTTTTCAAGTTGAATTGTCAGATATTGTCTGAACTAATACATATAAGTTAACTTAATATATTTTTGCCTTTATTCTCTTGTTGATGAATAGTTACTGGCCATCCTGGATACTGATTACTTGCTTTACCATCGGCTATATCTATTAAAAACTTATATGCTTCCATTGTGTATGTCAGCTTTTCAGAATCAAATGTAATAAAGCCAAAACCACTCCCTTTCTCATGTGCCTTTACATAACGATTACTGGATTTACCAACCTGTGGATTTCCTACCGCATAGACATAAATCTTATTACCGAAAGTGTCATTATATTCGCCAGTTTCGCCAAGGCCGTGTGCTGGCCGGTTTTGGTAAGGCATGCTCATCGAATCAGGTTTCCACCATCTTGGCCAACCGGCAGAAATAGCTGGCGTACAAAAAGCCCAATTGCTATCTCTTTGCTGGTTTACGCCATATTGCGATAAAGAACCTAAATGGGTATCTCCACAAATATGTAACGCCATAGAGTCACGCATTGCGTCAATTGCACGGTTACGTGCAGATGCAGGCCAACCACTCGAATCAAAATCATATTTCAAGAAGCGATCAGGTAGGGGCTGATGAGTAGAAATAGCAGCAAACACCGTTTGACTTAATACCGCTTTTAATTTATGCCCACGCCAATCATTACCCCACTTTATAAGAAAGTTCTCTTGGCGGTTTCCTAACAGGTCTAAGCCGGGGGGATTGAATATAGGATTATAAAAAAGTGGGTCTTCATCTTGTCCCGTTTCGCCAACCGCAACATTAATACGCTCTGGGCCACTTTTCCATTGTCTGTCGGCAAGAATCGCAAAACCGACACCGCCATATAGCATAGTGCCATAATACGAGCTAATACCATTAGTTGGCGTTGGATCATAAGGATCTGGATTATGGTTGAGAGTGGTTTTATGTATCATATTTATCACGCGTGCAGAATCAATATAACCACCTAATGCACTTGCTGAAGGGTCTTTGGAAATGTTTTCCATCCTTGCACCACCTTCCCCCCACAAATTACCTTGGAGTACATCATGATCATCGGGCAAACAAATTGTCGGTTGATTACGCATTACCTCTTTGAAAGCCAAGCCAAACTGATAGAATTTGCGTAAGTAATTTAAAATCGCTAAATTATCTGGAGTACGAATTACACCAAATCCGCCATGACTTTCATAAATTTGATCACCAGAAAAGAACACCAAATCGGGGTTTAGTTTTTCGACATTTTGAGCAACAGGTTGGTACGGAAAACCATAATCATTTTGACACGTGAGCGCGGCCATTCGTAATTTTTCACTCGCTGGGTTCGCTTTTATAATCCCTGAATATATATCTGGGGTTTGTGTACCATCTGTGTGTTTTTCACGGTATACAACCCGAAAAGGCGTATCGCGTGTTTCATCCCAATTAGCAATACGAAAGGTCGCCAACCAGCCATCATGGTCTATGACTTGCGAATCAATAGCGAGCCACTGATCATCACGCTGTATTTGTAGTTCTATTTGCTGATTATCTTGTTCACCTATAGGCCCTGTGTAAGCACTCAACTTCATCACAAAGCCTTCATCACTCAATGTATCGTTTAACGAATACATAGTCCAAAGTATCGGACCAAACGCTTGTTCATCTATTACTGAAAATGCTTCACCTTGCATGGTCCAATTACTAAATTTATATCGTGCGCCCAACTTGTCTTCAGGTGCATTTTCATATGTGACGGATGGAATCGAAAAGTTACTCACCAACGCCACATTGCCTAATAATTCAGTGGCTGCAGCCAAATGAGTGAGAGTACCTATCACTTTTCCTGACGACGTTAAACTAACCGTTAACTCTAAAGCCATGGCACCTGATTGAGGTGTTCCAGTCAGCGTTAAAGTAACAGCTTGATCCTCTATCGGAATCGATATAGGCACGGTGTTATTGCCTAACACTAAATCGTTGTTTTTAATACCAAGGTCATAACCCTGCTGTACAAAACAATTACTACGGTATTCATTTAATTCACTTTTAGCACCAAGACGAATACCCGCGCCACCATCGTTGCTGTTTTGCTCTAAGCGAGACACTTGCACCGACATTGTAAAAGATTGGTCAAGATGCGCTATTTGGTGAGTGAGTGAATGAACACTACGATTACCACCTCTACTTCTACATTCAGCAGCACCATTAACTACGCGCCAATCCTCCATTGGATTAGCCCAATATTGTTTTCCAAGCCATACTCTATCATACGTTTTATACCAATTATCATGATGAGATTTAGTACCGCGGGTAGTTGTTGAAGCCACTGTCCCAAAACTGCTAGTGCAACCAGAAATTCCTGTAGCAGCAACACCAGCAGCAAGCATTTTGAGGACTGAACGACGAGATATGTTTTTGTTCATAGTTTTAATCTCACAAATCAAATATTGTTAACAGTAAACAAACTATATTTGATTTTTTACTAAAGATCAGCATTTTTTTTTTCTAAAAACGGTTACAAATTGATAAAAGTTAATTGCAAGTATTATCAGAGATGTTTACCTAGACACTAAATATTTTAGCTAGCTTGTTATAAAAAGGTATTATTGCAGATAGTTTTCTTAACCCGCCCTATATAAAGCTTTGTTTAGATAACCGATTAGAGCTTCCCACTATGAGAAAACTACAGTAACAATTTCTAAAATGAGATAGATTCTCCACTTTCAGTTAATAAATTTTTTGGGCTTGTTTATAAGTCATATCGCCTTTTTCTACAGCGTCGACAACTTGCAATTTAAAGCCTAATGAATAATCTCGTGTGTTCTTTTAATCGGTGTGTTCTTTTAATCGGTGTATTATTTGACTTGGTCATAATAAGTCCTAAATGTGTAAACACATTTCAGGACGAGACAAGTAACAAAAGCCAAAAAGCCCGCAGAAATGCTGCGGGCTTTTTATTAGATTAAAAATTTAGAAATTAATACGGGTATTAAGTCTCAATGTCCGGCCTGTTTTATATGCGTAAACAGTACGTGATTTAGTTGCATCGCCTTCAAGCGGGCTGCCTTCAGAAAACGTTTGGCCACCAGCATTTAAGAAACGACTGGTAAAGTATTGTCTTACGCCTTCGTCGGTTACATTGGCAACTTGTAGTGATACCGTCATGTAGTTATTTACTTTATAACTTGCAGAAAAGTCGAGCGTTTTACGTCCCTCTTCCCACAGCGATCCGTTTTCCCATGAGCGTTGTACTAGCTGATCGGTTGTCCCTTGGTAAGATAGACGTAATTGATGACCATCTTTTTCCCAAAAACCCGTTACGTTGTAGCTATGCTCTGGCGTATAGGCAACCGCCAATGAAGGAATTTTTACATTATTATCAATCGATGATACTTCTTGATCGTACTTACTGTCTTGATATGTATAGTTAGCCTGCAAGCCAAGGCCGGACCAAATACCCGGTAAGTTATCGTAGGTTTGCATGTATTGAAGCTCTAACCCTTTAATACTTGCCCCTTTACCATTTTTAATTCGGGTGGTGTTAAATTTGGCACACATTTGCTCTAAGTCGCCCGAATACATCCACTCTTTTTGATAATCCTGGCCACCTTGAAAACGCTTAGGCATACATTTTTCTAAGCTATCTTGGCCTGCAATAAGTACTAAATCGTCTGGGTTATAAGATTCGCCCTCTTCGAGTCCCACTCCACGTAGGTCATCCATGTAGGTAACAATCGTTTCAGACTCTTCAAAGTTTGTCATGTCTTTATAAAATAATGATGCTGCTAATAATCCCGAATCGTTGAAATACCATTCATATGATAAATCAAGGTTTATTGATTCAAGTGGATCGAGTTTAGGATTGGTAAGCGTAATTGAGTTGTTACGGTTTTCACCGCCCCATTGTGTTTCTCTTACTTTAAAACCAGGACGTAGTGAATCTATTTGTGGACGAGCCATTGTTTTAGATGCTGCAAAACGAATAATGGTGTCTTCACTTTGCAAGTAGTTAATATTGATACTGGGTAAAAACAAATCGTAGTCGTGCTCACCAGTTACTGCAAACGAGCGTAAGCTTCTGTCTTCTGTTGGTAATAAGTTTCCATTTGCATCAAATTTACGCTCGCCATATATCCAGTTTTTTTCGGTTGATACATCAGAATGGCGCCATAACCACCACTCAGATTCATTTGGATTACCACGTACAGCGTTAGGATCATGACACGCGCCTTGAGCAGGAATAGCCACATCGTCTGATTTATCAATAGTGCCTTTTGTGTCGTAGCCTAGACCATCGGTTCTCGACCAGCGTATTTCTTCGTTGTAATCTGCACCATAAAATTGCGTTGCAGCACACAGTGGTAAGCTAGTATCACGCAACTCTGCTAATTTAAATGGGTCCATTAAACGAGCATTATTTGAAGGGTCAAATGCAAACTGTACACCCGATGCACCTTGCACTTCTACAGTCGTTTTTACATAACGCACACCCACATCACCTGTAACACGTCCATCTGCTAATTCAAAATTTAGCTTGGTGTAAAATGCTAAGTTATCTAGCTCTGTATTGCGAGTGTTTGAATCGTCTGTGGCAAAAGCAACTTCTGGACTCCCTAAAGCTACTTCAAATGCTTTAAAAGCCGAAAATCGATTCCACCCATCGGTTACATTGTCGCGGCCATAACCTAAATCAGCCATAAAATCGTCAACAGGAAACCCTTCACCGTTGGTTATTAAATCACCAGAAATATCTCTTAAACCGCTACCAAGTACTGCAGGTTGGCCTGTTGCAGGGTTTATAACTACAACCCCCTCGCCTACACTATTAAAGGCACCTTGCTGAGCATCTACATATTTTGTACGTTTTGACCATTTTGCACCAAATTCAATTGAGCGTACATAGCTTGTGTCAAGCACGTAATCAAAATCGACAAAGAGCGATTTTTGTTCATCTTCGACTTCGTTGAGGGTTCTGCCCATGTACGATAAATGCTGCGCTTTTAGCTCATCCGGATTAAATCCCGTGGTGCTGTAGTTATCCCATAGATTTGTTGGGTCACCAAAAGTGTCGTTTTCGCCGTAATCAATTAAGCCGGTGCCTGTAACTAATTTACACGGACCGCCTGCTGTACAGTCATAACCAACAGGCTCCATATCCTCTGGTGGCACATTTACTAAGCTCCATGCACTAATATTGGCAAAATTTTGCAGTGCAACGTACACTGAGTTTTCTGGTATTTGCTGCGTTTTAGAGTACCCAACGCCAGCTTCCATCGAAAATGAGTCACTAAAACCGTGATTCATATCAAGTGAGTAAACTTGGTTTTTATTTTCAAATTCACCTTCTGACTGCACTAAACCACCGTTACCAAAGCGGTTGATAAATTTAGTAAATGTATTCGTTTTTAAATCGATTGTACGCCAGCTAGCTTCAGGATCAGTAAATTTAGCTGTCACGCCAGAAAGGCCTGGGTCTTCACCTTCAACTAAGTTTTTAGTTTCCATTGAGCGCGTATTAATACCATGCATTGAGTTATTAACATCTTGTTTTGCAAGGTTTGCGTTAAAGTTAAACTCTGTGTTTTCACTTGCTCGCCACTGCAAACCTAAGTTAATACTGGTGCGGTCATTTTGACTATCAAAAAGCTGATAATTAACTAAACGAGGTGTAATACCTACCGCATTTTCAACAACGTTGCCATTTGTATCTGTTGCTAAAGGCGACTGAACTGCTGTCCACTCTGTAGCAGAGTATTGGTCTTTTCGGTATTCGTTAGTCTCTTTAACTGCAGTAAAAACCACGCCAAAGGTATCGTCAAAAAGCTTTTTCGACATCGTACCCGATATTTTATAATTTTCTTTATCAGATAAATCGTTGTACCTACCTTCTAAAGTCATAGTGGAAATTTCATAATTTAAATCAAGCGGCTTTGTAGTCGAAAGATTGATATTTGCGCCTAGCGAACCCTCTTCATGATCTGCACTCGGTGTTTTTACCACTTCAATTTTAGATAAAATATCGGATGAATACTGCGATAAGTCTACGCCTTGGCTAAAACCTGTAGAACCTAATTGCACACCATTCATGCTAATATTGTTTTGTTGTGAGTTAGCACCACGCACAGATATTCGTGCACCTTCACCATCAACGGATTGTACTGATACACCAGTTACACGCGAAAGCGCATCAGCAATATTTTGATCGGTAGACTTACCTATATCTTCCGCGTTAATCGAATCAACAACGTTTTCAGCAAAACGCTTATCATTAATAGATTTTTTGAGACTGGCGGCTAACCCGCTGACTTCAATTATTTCAATATCGGCTTCTACTTTCGGTTTTTCTTGTGTGCTTTCGTCTTGCTTGGCGTAAACCAATTGTGTTGCAAGTACTGCAGCTGTAATCGCGCTCAACTTGAACGCTTTGTTGATGATTGTCATGTGTGTTCCCTTTCTAAGGTATTATTATGTTGTCAGGTTAATCTTTTGTAAACAATAATATAATAACCAAACAATTGTCAACTGTATTTTGTTAACAATATTTATTTGATTATAAAAAACCAACTTAATGCGTAAGCATTAAATTGCTCTTAAGTAACAGTGTTAAAGTAAATATTTACACAGAGTTTATCGTCAATAGTTCTAGCCTAATCAAAATTCTTTTATATACGGCCAACCAGTAAACTGCTTTTCTGTTGATGGATCTGTATTCCACTCCCAGCACTCTAATTGATAATATTTTTTTGCATGGTTTATTTTAATAATTCCATAACCTTCACTTTTTAAGTTTCTGTCAGCTAAAAACTTACCCCACGTTGTATTTTGTTTAGCAAAAAGTTTATGCGTAACTTTTGGGTTAGCTGCCGCTAGAACTCGCATTTTATTGCCAAACGTGTCGGTAAAATCACCGGTGTTTTTGTCGTTGTTTCGCTGATTTGGTAAAGGTGCGTAGGGTTCAAACCATCGCTGCCAAAATGCTGCGCTAGCTGGGCCTGCAAAAAACAAGCTGCCATCATCAAAAGTATTGATTCCTTGATAGGCAAGCAATCCGAGGTGTTGATCTCCCGCAATTACTAATGCGTTAGCGTCACTTACTAGTTTTACTGCGCGTGTACGCCCATCAGCCGGGTAGCCATTTGCATCGTAATCTATTAATGCTTTGCCATTTTCATCGGTTTGAGGCGACCCCCACATGGAAGCTGTAATACATATTTTAGGTTTACCCGGGTGCATAGTTTGCCAGTCTTTTAAAAAGGCTTCTTGGCGTTTACCTAATAACTCACCCGTTGTGGCAAGCTTATTAGCTTTGTAGTCAGGTGGCGTTTTAAATTTACGATCCTCAACCATCGCAAAACTAATACCGCCATATTCAAATGCAGCATAACTAACCGGAATATCATATTTTATCGGTGTGGGATCGTAAGGGTCCGGATTATGCCCATTTTGCATACGGTAGATCATTCTAACAAGGTCTTTGTCCCACTTATAACCGCCGTCTTCCTCTTTTAGCATATCGGAGTGATCGCCACCATCGCCCCACAAGTTACCTTGCAGCACATCATGGTCATCAACTAAAACAAGTGTAGGCTTATCTTTTATACTATCGGCAAACGCCCAGTACCATAAGTACCATTTATATAAGGTATCTAGTTTGGCATCTTTGGTGTGGCGACCATAGCGAGTCGGGTATGTTTCGTAGTACTGATCGCCACAAAAGACATACATATCAGGGTTATGGTAATTAGCATTTTCTACAAGTTCAGTGTGAGGAAATAAAATATTGTCTTTGGTGTAACGTCCTAAATCGCGCTCGCTACTAATAAGGCGTGTGTAATGTGTGTTGTCTAAGCTTTTAGAAGTAGGAATAATACAAGAGTACAATGCAATCGTGAATTCTTTAGTATTTTGTGGGTCCTTAGCAATAGTGCCAAAGTATAAAGTGTCTTCAGGCTTTTGTGGGTTAACAATTCTGTATTGAGCTTGTTTTAAATAGTTCCAATTACTTAACCTAAACCTTGCTACAAACCCATCTTCAATTTTTGCTGTGCCTGCATGCTGCCAATCCAATTGGTTTTCAAACTTATATTGCAGCTCTACGCGTGAAAATTCTTTAATATTAATAGGCATTAACTGACAAGATAACTTGAGTACCTGTTTATTAACGCTATACATACACCCCATAACCGGGCCTAAGGTATTGGCATTATTTAGAGTTATTTTACCGCCACCGGTTTCAATATCACTAAACCCCCAACGTGCGCCTGCTACAAAAGGCTCTGAGGAGCTTAATAACGAAATCCCCCCTTGCAGTTGATCTGCGGGTACTTTGTGAAGTACTGCAAATCCTAACTCCTGGGCTGTATTTGTGTTACTTGCCACAAGACGAATATCAAAATGGTGTGCATCTATTGGGTCTAAATGGCAATCGAGTGTTATTTTATCGCCGCTTTTATATTGTTGTATATTAAATGGAGTACGATTAATAATAGTAAAATCAAGCGCTTTGCTTTCATCATCAAACTGTCTAAATGATAATTTACCTAAACTGTCAAAGGCGGCAATTATTCCGCCATTTTCGCCACCAGCTCGCTGTGCTAAAGCAGCACCTTTAGCTGATAGCTCACCTTTGCCAATTCCTAATAAAAATCCACAAAAGCCCTCTTCATTCGGTGTTAAATTGCGTACGGTGGCTTTTATACGCCCACTTTGTAATGAGCCATTAAGTTGCCTGGTGAGTAACGATACAGTACGCGCTTCAAAATCTTTTCCTTCTCGGGTACATAAAAGCTCATTACCTATACGCTGCCAATCTTGTAGTCTGTTGCCCCAAAAATGCTTACCAAGCCACACCTGCTTACTAAAATTAGTATTATCTAATGGCGCAGTTGAGGTTAAGTCACCTCGGTATGATGCAAATAATCCGCTGCAACCACTTAACAGGCTTGAACTTAGTAGACCAGCGCTGAGTTTTAAAAAACTTCTCCGTTTCATTTTAATCACCTTTATTATTGTGTGTTAATAAGACGCCTTGTGTAGACAGTGTTTTTACATAAGGGGGTTATGCATTCAGGTAGCCATTAGGGTTATTACTTTGCCAGCGCCATGTGTCTTTCATCATGTCTGCGAGGGTATATTGACATTGCCAGCCTAAAACAGACTGGGCTTTAGATGAATCGGCCCAAAAGGCAGCTAAGTCGCCATCTCGGCGCTTTACAATGTCAAAGTTAATATCAACTCCGGTATACTCAATAAATGCTTTTACTATGCCAAGCACAGAATAAGGAGTACCAGTGCCTAGGTTAAATGCTTCATATAGACTGTGGTGTTGCTCGCCAAGCCATTTAAGGGCTTTAATATGACCATTGGCTAAATCACTAACGTGTATATAGTCACGCTCGCATGTGCCGTCTTCAGTAGGGTAATCGCCTCCATAAATGGCTAATTTGTCACGTTTACCTACAGCAACTTGAGCAATAAAGGGCATTAAATTGTTAGGAATACCTAATGGATCTTCCCCTATTTGGCCGCTAATATCTGCGCCAATAGGATTAAAGTAGCGTAAGCTTGCTACTTGCAAACCAGTATTTGAGGCTACTATTTCTTGTAGTATTTGCTCAATCATTACCTTTGTTTGCCCATACGGGCTTGCTGCACGCCCTAGAGGTAAACTTTCGGTATAAGGCACCGAGGCGCCTTGTCCATAAACTGTAGCTGATGAGCTAAACACGAGTTTATTAACATTATATTTAAGCATGCATTGGCATAAATTTAAGGTAGACACCAGGTTGGTATAATAATACTCAAGTGGTTTTTCTATGGATTCGCCTACCGCTTTTAAACCTGCAAAGTGAATAACTGAATCAAATTTATGCTCGCTAAACGTGGCAGACAACTTATCGTTATCAAGTAAACTGGCGTGAATAAATTCAACTTTTCGCTTTGATAACGCTTCTACGCGAGTTAGCGATTCACGACTCGAGTTACTTAAATCGTCTATTACTACTACGTCAAAACCATCTTTTAATAAGCTTAAAACAGTGTGGCTGCCAATATATCCCGCGCCTCCTGTTACCAGTACTTTTTTCATTAGATTGTCCTTATGCTCTTATAAGTGATACACCAGCTGAAGGTACGCTTGTGTAAATCGTTTCTTTTAATCCTGTTTGTTGCTCGTACTGCGTTTCAATAGCACTAATTACATTCTCTACCAAAAAATTAGGAACAAACGCCACTACACAACCACCAAAGCCACCGCCCGTCATTCTTACGCCGCCGTGTTCATTAATTACTTTTGCGATAATATTCACAAGAGTGTCGATTTGGGAGGTGGTTATTTCGAACAAATCACGCATAGAGGCATGGCTTTGTGCCATTAGTGTGCTTAGTTTGGTTATATCGTTATTAGTAAAAGCTTGCATAGCTTCTAATGTGCGCACATTTTCATACACAATGTGCTCTACTCGCTTGGCTACTTCAACGCTTAATGTATGTTTTTTTGCCTCAAACTCATCAATACTTACATCGCGCAAGCTCGGTTTAGACAAAGCTTCTGCCCCTGCATAACATTGCTCTCGGCGTAAGTTATATTCGCTATCAAGCAAGCCTCGTTTAACGTTTGAGTTAACCATTAAAATAGTCATCTTTGGGTCAATGCTCACTTCAATTAAATCAAGTGAGCGGCAATCTATACCCAATGCTTGTCCCTGCTGACCACACGCCGATATAAGCTGATCCATAATTCCACAGTTGCAGCCCACAAAATTGTTTTCAGCGGCTTGTGCAATTTGAGCTATGTCTTTTCGCTCAATAAACAATTCACATAAATGATTAAATGCATAAGCAATACCTACCTCAAGTGCAGCCGATGAACTAAGACCAGCTCCTTGCGGGACATTACCTGTGATGCATATATCGCAGCCACTGAGTTTATGATTTCGTTTTTGCAGTTCATCAACTACGCCGCGAACATAATTACTCCACGTTTGCGTACTGTGGCTATTAAGCGGTTTATTTACTAAAAAGTTGTCAGTTTGGTTATCGCAATCAAGTGCAAGTACATTTACTACATCGTCTGTTCGAGGGGACACAGCAATGTAAGTAGCGTATTCAATGGCACAAGGCAGTACAAAACCGTCATTGTAATCGGTGTGCTCACCAATTAAATTAACACGCCCTGGGGCTTTGACAACAAAGTCGGCATCGCGTCCAAAGTGGTTTGAAAAAGCTAACCGTGCGCTTTGTTCAACATTCATTTAGTGTTCTCTTTATAATGCGTTAGTGATTGTTTCTTCAAAATAGTGGCAGCTTGCTCGGGTGTAATATCACGCTGTGCTTCGGCCATCATTTCGTATCCAACCATAAATTTTTTAACACTGGCTGATCGTAGTAATGGCGGTAAAAACTGCGCATGTAATTGCCAAAATAAGTGGCTTTGACCATCATAAGGCGCGCCATGCCAGCCCATAGAGTACGGAAATGAACACTGAAATAAGTTATCGTAACGAGTTGTTATATTTTTAATAATTTCAGCTAGACTACTTTGTTGAACGTCTGTCAGCTGTATCATTTGAGTAATCGCAAACCGAGGCAATAGCAGTGTTTCAAATGGCCATGCAGCCCAATAAGGCACAACCACCAGCCAATCATCGTTTACACAAACCACGCGTTCTTGCTTTTCAATTTCACGTTTTGCGTAATCAAGCAGTAAATTACTTTTATACTTTTCGTAATATCGTTTGAGGTTTTCGTGTTTACGCGCAACCAAACTAGGTAATTTATTTTGTGCCCAAATTTGACCATGTGGATGTGGGTTAGAGCACCCCATTACAGCGCCTTTATTTTCAAATACCTGAACCCATTTGTAAGTTTTTGATAACTCTATGCATTGCTCTTGCCATGTGCTTACTACATTTGTAACTTGCGAAACACTAAGCTCTGGTAGTGTTTTTGCATGATTAGGCGAAAAACAAATAACACGCGCAGTGCCACGCTCTGTATGCATACTAAATAGGGGATCGGTTTGCTCCACATCAGGCACACCTTCACGCAAGGCGGCAAAGTCATTAGTAAACACAAAGGTGTTTTTGTAATCTGGATTTACTTCACCGTTAATACGCGTATTGCCTTTACATAAAAAGCAGCTTTCGTCGTATTCTGGTTTAACCTCAATATCTACACTTTCTTCTTGACCTTGCCATGGGCGTTTAGCCCGGTGTGGCGACACCAACACATATTCATTTAATAATGGGTTTAAACGCCGGTGTGGATGCTCTGTCGGGTCAAATTGATTTTGTTGCTCACTCATTCTTTACTTTCCCTAGTTACTGTTTTGAAAGGTACCGGCGTCGAGCACTTGCTTACGAGGAGTAAAACGACAAATATAGTTCCAGTTCCAACTGGCATCGTATTTATGGCACAACCCCCAGCTAATTCCAGGTGCTGGATTTTGCTCAAACCCTTGCGCTGGTCGATATAAGCCTATCGCTTCTGGACCGCCTTTTATATGCGCCATAATTTCAAAATTAATACCGTCCTGAGCAAATTGAATGGTGTTTTTTTCAGGGCCATCGGTTGTTAGCAAACTAGCAATACCCCCTTTATAATTCCAAACAACGACCTCATGACCGCTATTTGAAATAGGGTTATAAGGCGATTTAACATAAGGACCTAATACATCATCAGCAATAGCAACACCGTGTTTTATTTCACGACCACCAAAGTTCATTCCTTCACCTTGGGTTTCGCCTTTGTAGTACAAGTAAAATTTATTATTAAAAAATACTAAACATGGGTCGTGTACTTTATGACTATCAAAACTACCTTTAGCTGTTACTGCAAAACGACTGTCTTCATCACCAAGCCATTTACCATCTTTGCTTGGGCTTACAATCGGTTTTGGTGATTTTATCCACGGCCCAAATGCAGATTCAGAGTGAGCTATTGCAATATGTTCGTACTGACGATTTGTATAAGGTGTTTGTACTGTTTGATAAACCAAATAATAATGACCTTGGTGTTCAAACACTTCAGGCGTAAAAATTGCTCTGTCGTCGTAATCACCTGGTTTACCTGGGCTTACAGCTAAGCCTTGTTCTTGCCATGTAATACTGTCTTTTGAGGTGGCATGCCAAACTTGCGTTAAATCCCATGGAAATACTTTGTCATTCGGATTAGTAGAGTTAAAACCAACCGTTTCCCCCTCACCTTTGGTGTACCAACAATGGTAAACACCATCAATGTATAAAACAGATGAAGGATCGCGACGTATAACCCCTTCTTCATAGGCAAAATCACCCAGCAACGGTTCTATATCAAATTCTGTAAGCCACTGCGGGCCATATTTATCGTAGCCACGCTCTATTGCACGCTTACTTGCTAAACTTAATTTTTTATCAGACATGTTAATTCCTTACTTACCTAGGCTTATATTTAGCGACTGGTATACGTCAAGAGGTAAAATCGCGCCTTGATGCTGCACAACTTGTGAGGCAACACTGTCAGCCATTTCTAATGCATTTTGAGGGTTTTGTGCGCACATTCTGGCGGCTAAGTAGGTTCCGGCAAATGAGTCACCTGCCGCTGTACTATCAACTTGCTTTGCAGCGGGTGTAAACGGACATGACGCTTTAAGATCATCTTTGCAATAAACCTGCATCCCGGCACTACCAGCTTTAATAACAATTTCGTCGATATCAAATTGTGTACAGTACTGAACAATCTCTTCAATGCTTGAATGACCGAATAACACACGGTGATCATCAAGACCTGGTAAAACTACATTACTAAGCGCATAAGCACGCTCTAGCCATTCAATAGCGTGGCTTTTTGATTGCCACATACGCGCGCGATAATTAGGGTCGAACGCAATTGTGCAGCCTTGTTTTTTAAGAGCAGCTAATAATGTGAGTAAACCTTGTTTAGATTCATCATCTAAAATACCTAAACTAATGCCACTGAAAAACACCCAGTCTGATTCTTTCAAACCTAAATTAAATGGCTTTTGAGTATATAAACTCATCATATGCTTCGCTGCTGATTGATTACGCCAATAATCAAAGCTTCGCTCACCATCAGCATCCGTTGAAATAGCGTAAATACCCACGTTATAGTCTGCTGTTGTAATCACGTTTTGTGTATTAATACCTTCTTGTTGCCAACATTTGAGCATATTGGCACTCAGTACGTCGCTACCTACAGCTGTAAATAGCGCGCAATTTAGTGTGTTAGCAAAACGCTTTGCATACACAAGAGCATTGTAAGTATCGCCCGCAAATGACTGCTTGCATTCGCTAATACCTGTTGGTACTAGCTCAACCATACATTCGCCAATAGCGAGTAAAGTACTCACACACCCTCCTGTACTTTTTTAGTGTGTAGGCCTTCTAGGTAGACTTCAATTTCTTCTATCGATTTATTTTTAGTCTCTGGCATAAACTTAAATAACAATGCAAAGCCGGCTACACCCGATACGGTATAAAGTAAAAAGATGTTTGCAGCGCCTAAATTACTTAGCTGCCATGGGAAAAACTGCTGAACAAAATAGCTAATTACACTGGCTATAAATGCAAAGGTAGGAATGGCCACACCTCGAATACGAGTCGGGAATATTTCAGAAAATATTACCCACATAATTGGCCCAATCGAAAAGTGAAAGGCTGCAATAAAGCCCGCTATACCAAATGATATAAGTGGCGCGTTTATAGTTGCTGCGCGTGAAATTAAATCGCTTTCAAATAATTGCTGTTGCGAAGCTGTAAGTACGCTCGCTAAAGCCTGCTTAAATTCAATATCACTGTGATACACGGTACCAATTATGTGCTCCAGTCCTGTAATAGAGTTTAACGCTGAAAACGAGGTTATATCTTCAGCCGACAAACTATATTCTGCCTGGCTAAAGCCTAAATAACACATAAACAAACTAATTGTTGCAGCTGCTAATCCCCAAATAACAAGGGGTCTGCGCCCTAACTTATCTATCAAAGCAATAGCTACCACAGTAAATACAATACTGACTAAACCAATTAAAACAGCGTTAAAAAAAGCAGCATCAGTGCCGACTCCCAGTTGTTCAAACACCGTTGGAGCATAAAACATTATGGCGTTAATCCCCGTCACTTGCTGCACAATAGCAATAGTAAAAGCAATAATGACAGCTGTGCGAACACGACTTTCGAGTAGTTGTTTAAATGAAGAAAAATACCCACCTGTTTCGCTGTAATCAACCAAGCTCTCTTTAATACTCTTAAGTTGCTCTTGGGCCAATTCAGTATTTTTATTTAAACGATGCAAGATAGTTATAGCGCGTGTTTCGTTGCCTTTCATAACTAACCAACGCGGGCTTTGGGGAATAGTAAATAATAATAAAAACCATAAAATAGCAGGAATAATCTCAACGCCTAGCATCCAGCGCCATAAATTATCTTGTACATTCCACTGTGTTACCCACTCAAAATTACTGTGAGCTAAATCAACAAGTAAGTAGTTAGCAAAATACGCTGCGGATAATCCAACAACAATATTTATTTGAATCATAGACACTAATTTACCACGGTACTTAGACGGTGCAACTTCACCTATATACATAGCAGCGACCGATAAAGACGTGAATGCTAATCCACCTATAAAACGAGCAGTAACTAATAGCTCGTAACTTGGCGCGAAAACCGATGCAATTGCCGACAGTATGTATATAAACGCAATGCCTATTAAGGTATTTTTTCGGCCAAACATATTGCATATGTAACCGGTAATGACTAAAGCAAATAGCACACCAAAACCAGGCGCACTTACTACAGTGCCTATTTGGATGTCAGATAAATTAAATTCTGCAGATACAAAACGAACCGTACCTGAAATAAGAGCAGCGTCTAATCCAAAAATAAAGCCACCAAAGGCGACGATAAATGCAAAGAAAAACACATTACGTTTGCTACCATTCATACTTCTATCCAACTTTGTTGTTATCATTGTGTGTTGCTTTATATAGAGAATAAAGCGAGTGCTAGTGTCAAAACCCAACATTGTTAACAATTAACCATGAGTAATGACTTCGAGACTATTTCAAAATTAACGCACTTGCAACATCTATTTTAAGAAATCATGCTTTAACTTAAACTCTTTTACAATTAACATTAAAAATTAGTTAAACAAAATCAAAAGTTTATTATAAATAACACATAAAAACAAAAATTGCATATTGTCAACAATATTCAATTTGGTTTTTTTGTTGTATGGTATGTTAAATTGTAATTAAAGGTTGAACAGCAATGAAATATAAAAAGAACATACTACTCACATCGCTCTTACTTGCGCTAAGTGCCTGTAACCAACAAGAAATCAAGGTTGAAAAACCAACCAATGAGCCTACAGAGGTTAATTCAGCAGATACATTAATGTATTTATTTGCTGATGCTGCACACACACAGCTAACCCCAGTTCAATACAAAAGTAATGCAGCCACTGTAAAGGCAGAAAACTCTGTATTAGATGTGACATTTCAATCTAAGAAAAATTCGTACGCTAGTATTGTTTTTTCACCGGAAAAACCTTGGGATTGGAGTGAATTTAGTGATTTTAATCTTGCCTTTGAATTGGCAAACCCAGGAACACACTCTGTACAAATCTATTTAGATATCTCCGATATTGACGGTGCTAACTATACGCGTAGCGTTAATGTACCGGTAGGTGGATACAACACGTATTACGCAAAGCTTGATGGGCATGACCTTGCAACCCCTGATGGCGAGGAAAATGTAGAACTAAACTTTACCTCAGGACTTCGTTCAAACCCCGATACGTGGGAGTCTGATGAGGTACAGTTTATTTCTATGTGGGGTAAAAAAAATCTTAATTTAAAAGGTATAAATAAAATATCCATTAGCGTGCAAAGTACATTGCATGACAAAGAGCTGGCAATAAAATCTATTTCACTTCGTAAAAACCCTCAATTTAATACTGCTTTTTTAACCAAAATTGTTGATGAATTTGGCCAAAATGCCAAACAAGAATTTTCAGGGAAGGTACATTCAGAAGCCGAGCTATTGAGCGACAAAAAACAAGAAGCAGCACAGTTACTTTCTAAACGCCCTACTAATCGCTCACGCTTTGGTGGCTGGGCAGAAGGTCCAAAATTAGAAGCTACTGGTTATTTTAGAACGGCTAAATATAATGATAAATGGTCATTAGTCGACCCTGATGGCTATTTATACCTTGCAACTGGAATTGATATTATTCGTCTTGCAAACTCAACAACACTAACTGGTTACGATTTTGATCAAGCGTTGTTGGCTAAACCAGCTAATGCAGGTGTAACACCTGAGGATTCAAAAGGGTTAAACCAAGTAAATAAAGAAGCGCTAAAAAGCCGATTTGTAGCGTCACAAGTGCGTAAAAATTTATTTGAATGGCTACCTGATTATAATGAGCCTCTAGGTAAACATTTTGGCTATCGTAAAAGTGCGCATTCGGGTCCGTTAGAACACGGCGAAACATATAGCTTTTACGCAGCTAATTTAGAACGTAAGTACGGACAAAATAATACAGATTACATGCAAAAATGGCGAGAAGTGACTCTTGATAGAATGATCACATGGGGCTTTAGCTCACTGGGTAATTGGACTGATCCAAGCTACTACGATAATCAAAAAGTGCCCTACTTTGCCAATGGTTGGATTATAGGTGATTTTAAAACCGTATCAAGCGGAAGCGATTTTTGGGGAGCCATGCCGGATGTATTCGACCCTGAATTTACAGTGCGTGCTAACGAAACCGTTAGTGTTGTTGCAAAAGAAGTTAAAAATTCGCCTTGGGCAGTAGGCGTATTTATTGATAACGAAAAAAGCTTTGGCCGCCCTGATTCCGTTAAAAGCCATTATGGTATTGTTATTAATACCTTAGGCCGTGATGCTAAAACAGTGCCTACTAAAGCTGAATTTTCTCGTTTAATGAAAGAAAAATATACCGATGTCGCTAAGCTTAACAAAGTATGGCACTTAAACCTTGCCTCATGGGTTGAGTTTGACAAAGGTGTAACGGTTGATATTAAAAACGAAGAACAACTGAGTGATTTTGCTATTTTACTTACAGCCTATGCCGACAAGTATTTTAGTGTTGTAGATGCTGCTATGGATAAATACCTGCCAAATCATATGTATTTAGGTGCACGTTTTCCGGATTGGGGCATGCCAATCGAAGTGGTTAAAGCATCTGCTAAGTATGTAGATGTAATAAGCTTTAATGCATACAAAGAAGGCTTAAGAGAAGATAAATGGGCATTTTTATCACAATTTGATAAACCAGCAATTATTGGCGAATTTCATATTGGCGCATCTGACTCGGGTTTGTTTCACCCTGGGTTAATACATGCAGCTAACCAGCAAGACAGAGCAAAAATGTATACCGATTATATGAACTCAGTGGTCGACAACCCCTACTTTATAGGTGCTCATTGGTTTCAGTATATAGATTCTCCGATTACAGGCAGAGCTTACGATGGCGAAAATTATAATGTAGGCTTTATAAGTGTCACTGATAGACCCTACATTGAAATGATTGAAGCCGCTAAAGCGATGAATGAGTCTATGTATGAGCGACGATTTAAAAAATAATTGCACATTCATCATTTAATTGTATATTTATTGGTCTGTTGTAATGTGTTAACAATAGACCATTCCTTTTTTTTTATATACACTGAGATAAGTACATGATCTTAACTCGAATAACGACTATTTATTAACCGTAGCTAAGGTCACATAAAGTAAATTAAATCTAGGAATAAATATGGCTGGTAACAGAGCAACAAAAATTTTGTCTGTAAAAGATCAAATCGCTGAACAATTACGTTCAGATATAATCTCTGGTGAAATGCCACCACAAACTAAGTTAAATGAAAAAGAGCTGGCAGAGCGCTTTGGTCTCTCCAGAGGTCCAATTCGAGATGTGATTTTGCAATTAACAAAAGAAGGTCTGTTGATTTCGCGAAACAATTGTGGCGCATCAGTCAACAGCGTACTAGAGCCTAAGCTACAGCGTTTAATGATTAAACTTCGTCGCAGCATAGAAGAGTACGCAATCACAGAGTTAAACGGTAATTTAACTGAGCAAAACATTGCTGAACTTGAAGGTATCTTAGCATCTCTAGAAGACGCACTCGATCGCGAAGATTATACCGAAGTAACTAAAATCGATATTTCGTTTCATCAGTATTTAATATACCAAGCTGGGGGCGAAGAGCTGGTAAATATTTGGTATCCGTATGTCATGCGTATGCGTTTAAACTACAAACGTATTACCTCAAGCTCTGAGTGTGTTAATGAGCATCGCGCTATTTTAGAAGCACTTAAAGCTCAAGATAGCGCCGCAGCAGTTAAGGCTGTAAAACATAATATCAAGTAACTACTTTCGAAGTCATTTTGATACTCCGTTATATAAACTAGCGGCTATGAAGTCATAAGGGCATGTTGATCTTTGTGGATTGAAATTTTTTCAATCTAGGAGCCGATTTAATCGCTGCCCGAGATTTGTAGTCTAGTGGGCTACCGAGCAAAACCTCCGCATCCAGCTCACGCCCCTTACCATCATCCATGTAGGTAAGAAAGAGTAAATCGCCCTAGTTTATATAAATTTCAGTTATAAAAAACTACTCTTTATTTATTACATTAAATGCATGAACACTCAATATCACTGAACGAGCTTTACACGCATTGAAACTGATGCGCTACGCCCTAAATTATCAACCACTCTTACGTCAAATTCGCCTACTTGCGGGTGCCAGAAAAAAGGCGTATCTCGCTCTACTTTACCAACAAAGCTGTTATCTACAAACCAATATAAAATACGTGAATCTGTATCTGTGATTGCGCTAAAAGGCAGGCCTTCTTGCTTCAATTTACTGGCTCTTATCGTGTAGCTAATTAAATTACTCGGGGATGTAATACTCGGTGCTGAGCCTCGTGTACTCGTGTCATTAATTAAGCATGAATCTAAATAAGGTGGAGGCTGGCGTTTAACAATACCTGCTTGTTTAAATAATCTGACTAAGTCAGATGGCCAAAATTCATAAACTGCCTTTGTAGTTGTAGATTCAACATACTGACAAGCACGTAATCCCGATACTTTATCAATATAAATTTCACGATGTACATCGGACACTTTAATTGGCGACTTACCTGGAATAAAAAGCCCTTTTTCTGTTTTAGGGCAATGCACATTAGGTAAATCACCTGTTGTTGAACAAATATCTACTTCTGTAATATTTAAACCACCTGGTTTTATATTGCCTTTGATTAAGCCGTAACTATCTAATGAACGTATTATTTCAAAAAATAAAGGCGCGGCTGCTTGTCGCCCAATAAAAGATGGGTGCCCTTCTCCTGAGAAATTACCCACCCATGTAGCTAAAACATACGGACCAACAATACCTACTGACCATGCATCGCGAAAAGCAAATGAAGTACCTGTTTTCCAATATACAGGGTATGCCTGCCTTCTTTCTTTTTGAAATGAGATCTCATCAACTGCACTGTTTTTACTTAGCATTTGTAAAGTCAGGTAGGCTGCCTCTGGGCTGATGAGTTGTTTGATATGTTTGTTTGGGCTGTTTGGGTTGTTTTGGTTAATAGCAGCGGCGTCTTTTTTTAATATAACTTCATCCTTATACACTCCTAAATTAGCTAACATAGCGTATAACTTAACGAGCTCTAGCATCGTTACTTCACTGCCGCCCAGCGCAAGCGCTAAACCATAAAACTCTTTAGGCTGAAGCTTTTTAACATCGGCTGCAACGAGTAAATCGTATAACCCCACTTTTTGTAAGCGATACATCAAATTAACGGCAGGCACATTACGGCTCAACACGAGCGATTCAGTGGCTGATATAGGGCCTAAAAACTGCTGATCGTAGTTCTCTGGTGTATATCCTCCAAAGCGTTTTGGGGCATCTTTTACGAGCGTTAATGGATGAATTAACCCTTCATCTATCGCCAGAGCATAAATGAATGGTTTAAGGGTTGAACCTGGCGACCGTTTAGCCCTTACACCATTTACTTGACCGCTAATGTCATTATTAAAAAAATCCACAGAGCCTAATTCAGCAACGACTTCCATGGTTTTATAATTTAGTAAAATAGCAGACGTATTACTGAGCCCGTCTCTTTGCCTACGATTAATATAATTTTTTGCATGGCGTTGAAGTAAGTTTTGTAAATTAAGGTCTATCGACGTTTTATATTCTCCCGGCTTTAAGTGCGGGTATTCGCTTTGTAAATTATTAATAAAATGTGGGGCTTCAAAAGGCAAGTCTGAAGAGGCATATACCTTTATCGGTAATTGCATAGCTGCTAGCCAATGTTTATCGTCTGGGTATTTTTCAAGCCAACGAGTAAACAGTTTTTTTCTTGTTTCTAGCAATATCAATTTAGCCGATTTTTTAATGGGATTTCGTTTGGTTGGGTTTTGCGGAATTAAGCTAAGTAATAATGACTCAGGTAAATTAAGATCAATGGCTGGTTTCTTAAAGTAAATTAAACTGGCTGCACCAACACCTTCAATATTTGATCCATAAGGCGCTAAGTTAAAATACGCCTCAAGTATTTGGTTTTTACTGTAGTGTCGCTCAATTTGTAACGCTCGAAATATTTGTTCGACCTTTCCAAAAATAACATGCGTGTTCATCCCAAAGTGTAACCGGGCTACTTGCATAGTTATTGTTGAGGCACCGACTCGGTGACTTCTTTTAATATAACTAGTATAAAACGCATTTATTAAAGCAATAAAATCGACACCAACATGCTCATAAAAGTCTTGGTCTTCATACAATAAAGTCGCTTGTTGAACGCTCAAAGGGATTTTATCTATTGGCGTCCATAATCTATATCTATCGTCTGCGGCTAAATTTAAACGAAGTAATTTACCACTGCTATCGTAAAAAGCCGTTGAGTAAGCATTAGGCTGAGTGATATCAGGCTTTGGAGTAAATAAATACAACAGCACTGCAAGCAGTGCTGTTGTAAAAAAAGCCGTTTTTATTATAAAACTAAACTTTTTATTTAGCGGCGGTAACATCAAAACGATCCGATTTTGAGTGCGCTTTAATACTTAAATCATACATAGATTCAGCATAAGCCGATGGCACTACAAAGCTGCCAGATGCAGTAGCCTTAACTTTGTAAGTAAGCTCAGTCATGCTATCGCCAAAGCTGCCATACAATATAACGCGATCCTCTCGTATATCTTTATAATCAGAGGTCCAGCGATTATAACTATTGCGAACGCTGTCTCTGAGTACTTCAAACCCACCAGGTAGTAAATCAATAACAGCAACATCCGAAATATTTTTACCCGTTGTACTACGCACTCGTAATACAACGTTTAGTTCTTGACCTTGAACAGCGGTGGTTATCACATTACCTTTATCGTCTTGGTATTCTCTGACAACTTCTAAACCATTACTTAATGACTTTTGTGGCACGTTTGTATCAAAACCAGCTTGGCTCATCATGTAAAATGAGCGAGGTGGCGCTAATACATCAAGCGTTTTAACGTCATTTAAAAACGAGGCTTTAGGATAAGGTGTATAGGTTACGTCTAATGCCTTTTTTTCTGCCATTGTCGTTGTTGCCATTATTTTTACATCTTCAGGCTGGGCTTGTGATAACGCAACTTTTGAGTATGCCGTCATAGCAAGTACAGACCAAGCAGACGACAACGTGTTGTAGTCTCCTTTAAAAATAGGGTCAACGACATTAAACAAATCATCTTTAGTTAACTGCTTTAAGCGAGCAGGAAAATGTTTTGATAACAAATAAATATACTGTCCGTCGTGAGCTAAACGTGAGTCGTAAGCGCCCCAATTATCGTGTTGCGTATTTTGCCCAATTTTATAGCTATTGATCAGTGCTTGCGCTTTATCGCTTGCACGTAATAGCTGGTAAGTTGCGCCCATAAACGCGGACGTTATATCTTGTTGCCATACTTTGCTATTACTCGCATTTACGCTTTTTTCTAAATCAGATAAGTAATTAGTTGTCACCTCACCTTGTCGTGTTAGCAAATAAATAGCATAAGCGCGGTTTCTGTCATTCGTCTCTAAAGATCCGCTCGCTATACTACGCACACCTTCAAAACCACTGTTCCACATATCATAAGGTATTGCTACGCCCGCTTCTTTTGCATCTAATAAAAAATGCATAACATAAAGAGAAGAATAAATAGATGCACTAGAATTGCCCGGCCATAACATAAATCTGCCATCAGGTAATTGACGTTGACGAAGGGTGTCTATTAAGTTGTTTATACGCTCATGTTTATAAGATACATCGCCCATATAACTTGGGTGTTCTAAATAACTCAGCACCGGAAACACACTACTCACCACTTGCTCGGTACACATATGAGGAAAGTTATCTAAATAACTAATAAGACCATCAACAAGCGCTAACGGGCTTTGTGAAGCGGTAATATTATTTTGTGATAAGTTAGGATATAGCTGTCTCGAGACCGCTATTTCTTTTTTACCTGATTCACTAAAGCCACTTTCAAAGCTACTAAAAAATGCAACCGCAGGGCGCACACTTAACGTTGCCGTGCGTTGGCTAACATTGTCACCCGATAACGCAGTAAATGTAATTGATGCAGCGCCAAGCTTATCGAGCACTTTTACTCTAAACGTTAATGTGTCTTCTGAGTTTTCATCAATATTTAGCGTTAGTTTTTTATCACTTATTATTTCAATGTTGCTTGAAGCAAGCGCCTCTACCGTAATTGGCAGTTGTTTACCTGAATCCTCAACGCCATTGGCAATACCAAGTACAATATCAAACTCATCGCCAGGTGCCGCTGTCGTTAATACATTGGGGCTTAATACAAAAGGCCCTTTTACTAGTGTTGTACTTTCTTTAACACCAACACCCTCGTCATTTACGGCAATCGCGATTACACGTACCTGACCTGCAAAAGTATCTGGAATAGTGAACGTATGCTTTTTCGTTTTAGCATCAGCCGATAAAATACCAGACCAAAATGCGACTGGTTTTTGTACCTTACGAGAAAACGGGTTAAGTTGCTTGCTCTTGCGGTTCAATGCCATTGATTCAGCATAACCACCACCGGCAGCTGCAAGCTCTTGCACTAGTTTAAATTCAGGTAAAATAAGATCAACAATTTGCATAGTGCTAACTTCTAAAGCACGTTTTTGTAAGAAGTGATTTAACGGCTTTGGCGTCCGATAATTCGCCACTTGTAAAATGCCTTCATCTACAGCAAATAACAGAACACGTGACGGTGATTTAGCACTATATGAAATGACTAAATCGTCACCTGGTTTTACTTTATCAGGTATATTTACGTCAAAATCTATTGCACGTTTACTACGATCAATCGCAAATGGTTTAACTGCGTAGCTTAGTGGGCTTGTAAATATTTCTTTCGATTCAAGGCTTCGAACAAATGAAACATTAACATACGCATTGCCTTCTATCCCTTTAGGTAGCATTATTGTTTGTATGCTACTTGTTGTTTTACTCTCAAACCATTTAAAAGCGTGTACTTTATTGGTTTCAATTGTAATTAAACCCGAGCCAACATAAGGCGCTACAATACTTATTTCAATTGTTTCGCCAGGTTTGTAATCCGGTTTATTTAATTGCACTTGCAGTTCAGCATTTTTTTCAAGCTTACCCGCTATGTTACCCGTACCGGTTACCGTAAACGATACTCTACTGACGGTATTTCCTTCGCCGTCAACGAGTTCTACTAAGTAATCACCTGGCTCAGCTGTGGGTAATTCGTAGTCTGCGCCATCTTCTTTAATGTAAAACGGATTGCTTGATACCTGTTTGTTTTTTCTAACCGATTGGTACTTATAAGTGCCGTTATTTTGTTGCACCAACGTAGACACATATTGTTGTTCTATTAAATTTATCGATAAGTCATCACGCGCAACTTGCTCAGTTTCTGAATTAATATTAATAAATTTTACAACACGTTTTGACTCTTTTGATATGTAGCTTAAATCGCCATCGGCTTTATAACCAACTAACTGCTCAACGGGTGAAACAAGCACCGAGCTGCTTGCACGAACACTTTTACCACCGCCTTCTTCATACCCTTGTACTGCAAAATTTAACTGATAAGTACCTGCCTCATAGCGGGTTAAGTCAATATCAAACTCTGCTTTGCCTTGTTCATCAGTTTTGGTTTCGGTTAATGATTCATTACTGTGTCTAATATTTTTCCCTTCACTGTGGGGATCTGAAAACACATAATCTTTGTATTCATTAAAGTAAAAACCAGCTGGCGATAAACGTAAATCAGCGGTAACACGTCTATTTTGAGCAGGTGTACCAAATAAGTTTTGAAGGCTCACCAATGCTTTAAATTTTGAGCTGTTTACCCACCCCTTAGCAGATGACTGAGAAAATTGACTGCTAATTTTCAATCTATCAGGCACAAACTCTTCAACTTTAAACTCAGTACTGCCTAATTGATCGCGGCTATTATTATTTTTAATAAGTTGCACCGATACGTAATACGTTCCAGTGTTGGCGCTACTTTGTGTTTTAAAGTCAAAATCAAGCAATCCGTACTTATCCAAGCTCACACGTTTATTATAAACAGTTGCCCCTTTAGGATCGGTAATTATAAGTTCAAGCGGTATATCGCCCAGTTTTGCAAAGTTTTGTTGCTTAACAATCGTGGCAAGTTTAACGCTATCGCCTGGTCGATAAATTCCACGGTCAGAAAAAACAAACGCATCTATTTTATTACTTCCACTGAGCCCCGAACTTACACCCCCGGTATCAAACCGAGAGTAGTTAACCATTCGAGCATAGCGATTATAAGGAATAAAAGACATGTCATTTTTAGTTTCTACTACAAAAGCAACGGGAGTTTGGTCCTCTGTAAACCATGTTGTGTCTTCGAAAAACGCGTGCCCTTTAGAGTCGGTTTTAGTATTTAAAATAACTAATCCGTTTTTACCCAGTAAAGACACCTTGGCTTTTGCTACCGGTTTTCCTGTTTCAATAGATTGGACAAATATATCGCGAGATCCATCAGCATTGTTTTTTACCAAAATACCTAAATCAGTAATAAGAATAAGTCGTTTTTCTTGGGGTCCATATACGTAATTATCTTCTGTATTTAACGCTTGAGCATTTATAAAAAATAAGCCTAAACCAAGTGACTCATTATACTTACTACTCAAATCAATAGATGAATAAACCGCTTTTTTAGGATGCTGTGGTTTTAAATTAACTTGCCTGGTAAAAATTGAACTTATGTTTTCTTCTGTAAAGTAATAATTATTAAATTCTGGATTAGAAATATCACCACTGGTTTGACTTATAAGGTGGTTAATCTGATTGGCTTCTACCCTACCTACTTTAACTTGAAGTGCGTTTACACCCCGGGTCAAAAATGACAATTTATGGTCGCCATTTTTTGATAATATAGACCCCTTAGACATAATATTTACTTGTGTCGGATAAGCCGGCGTATCTAAAATAGTGTCGTATTTATTCACCATCGTAAACTCACCCGTCGACTTTAATCCTTTATCAATCGCGATATAAACTTGCTGATTTTGTGGGGCATCAAACGTAAAACTGTGTAACTTAGTTGTATCTTGCGCAGTAGGAATCGCATGTAACTTAACTTTTTGAGATTGTTTAAGCACTGCATCAGTTATCTCTCGTGGGCTACTGAAGTACTTATAATTACCTTTTGAATCTTTAGTCGGTAATACGTAAGCAATAGTTTTACTAATAACATCTTGCGACGAAATATCGTCTGTGAAGTCTAAAACAAGTGTTTGTTCGGGTTCCCCTTGCGTATTTTTTACCATCAACACATTGGCCGTATTTACTCTAAAAAAGCTATTTACACTTGGGATCAACACAGCGTCTTTAATCTCTGCTGTTGTTTTAGAAGGGCCCATAACCGGCTTTACACCGCTATTAAGAACAAAATACAGATAGCTTTCGGTATCTTGAATACGTATTTGCTCTGAAGTAATGTAAATCTCTCGTTGATGCTTGTCGTAAGTAACATCAAATTTATATTGCGCGAGTTCGTTTTTGCCATCTTGCTCAAGTGATTGAGTCAGCTTTAGATTATTTTTTATAGTGCTTATATCTGTTGGGTGAGTCGCGTTTAATGTTGCAACCACCTTGTGACTTTTTTTAACGTTAGGATCTTGATAAAAAGCGAGCGAGCTTAGTGTTAGTTCAAAGTTGGGAGTTTTAAATACATGCTCATTATCACTTAGATGTATATCACTTTTAAAAATAGATGAATCAAAACGTACCTTATATTCTTGCCCTGCTGACCAATCTTGTTTTGGGATAAATTTAAGCTGGCTTTCACTATTCCAAGACCACTGTCCAATTAGCTCTGGCGTGACTTTTATACCTTTGGGGATCACTTTGCCAACAAGCGCAAGCTTTGCGACCGAGTAAGACACTGCATCCGTATTTTCTACATCATCTAAAACAGGAGCAAAATCTATATAAAGCGGTTCAGGGTTCAAAACATCAGATAAAGTGGTAACAGCAGGTGTAGAGTGAGTTACTTTGTAACTAATTGGCTGTGGTAAAGAAAGGAAAAAACAATAGCCTGCTATTATTACTACCAGCATTAGCACGGCGCTAAAAAATGCTGCTTTGCGCTCTTTAGCAAACCTAAGCACATTATTTATAGCAGTAATTAACCACTTTGGCTTGTGCCAAATAATGACACCAAATACATTTAAAATAACAAAAAACGTGGTCAGTAAAATCCACACACTGCCAACTGTTTTTTCGGTTACATTTACGTTGCCAAATAAGCTTGCAACCAAACCAAACAAGCCCGTGCCTATGGCTGAAAAAACAATACTCATAAATAAGCTCGCTATTTGGGGAGCGAGTTTACTTTGTTTAAGATTAACCTCTTTTGGGTTAGCCTCTTTTGAATCGGTTTTTGTATTCACGTTCAAATCCTTTTTCTTTATACTGCAATATCAATAAATGAGAAAACTCATATTTATAATCTGGTTATTTATATTCTTCTGGGACGAAACGGTAATGCCCCGTAATTTTAAAATCGAAAAGCATGTCGCTTTTTTCAGGTCCTCTTCCAATATTATGAACAATTAATGGATTCCCTGTGTCTTTTGCTAACTCATTCACAACCATCCCAATGTGCGGCAAATTACCTGGCAGCATCCACGTTACAATGTCACCCGTTTTATAGTCTTTCGCATTACTTGATTTAGTGAGCACTTGACCATGATTTTTAAAGTAAGCCTGTAAGTTTGGCACACGGCGGTGATCTATATTTTTATCCGGTTTGGTTAAACCCCAAATACGCTTAGAGGGATATAGCTCAAAGCTTTTTAACATGTCCTCATGCACAAGCTTTTGCAAATCAATACCTAAAAGTCGATATGATCGAATAACTACATCGGTACACACCCCTACATTAGCGGGCACATCGCCACCCGGATAAGCAATAGAGCGATAAGACCCATCGTAGGTAACGTTATGTGTTGTTCTTTCAAGTAACGCAGCCACAATATCGTCATCAAACGATGCCGCATAGGCATTTACACTAAGTAAGCTCAGTAAAAAAACAGTAAAGCGTGTCATATGCAATCCTTTGAAAATGTTAATTAACTACAACGCTTGAACCACGTGTTCAGGCACGTTTATTTTCTTGCCATTATTTGTAAAGTGCTTATCAAGACCATACGCCATGACTTCAAGTGGTGCAGCATCATAACCAACCTGCTGAATTTCGGTTATGTAACGCAACATAAAAGCCTCGGCGCCAAGTTCACTCCATTGGGCTACGTGAACAAGTTCATGAAAATGCACAGCTAAATTATCAGCCACGTAAGGAAGCATGTAGTAAGTGTTTTTGTATGTAGTACCAGCCGCATCCATGTCAATAAAATCGCCTAGCCCCATTTCACGCAAAAAAGGAAAGTTAGGTTTGGGGATTTCATCGACAACAACGTAAAAGGCATTTTTTAAAAATTCAGTAGGATAAAACCCAGCAAACTCACTGGCAAATTTTTCACAGCTAATTCTTTGGGTTTTATATTTAATATTTGTTGCATCAATCCATTGTTCTATTTGTTCGAGCATGTCCATTCTCTTAATCATCAATGTTTGTTGGCTTGACATTTCCCATTGCGATACAAGCCGATAAGTTAAATGATACCAAAACCAAGGCAAATAATCGAACTCCAAAACCTAAAAAGTGAACACATAATAGTCTCGAGTTGTAGTTCATTCCTTATTTCATAGGTATGAGCATTAACTAATTCACACGAACAATCAGTGGGTGTAAGTAACGCTAATTAATAAAAAACTTATTTTAAATCGTGTAACCATTTTACTAATTTTTGAATATGCCCGCTTGAACATAAGATTAAATGGCAAGCTTGTATGTAACCCATTGAGTGCAAAACGTTTAGTGTTTCTGTCGGTAGTTGTTGTAGTGTATCTGCGGCAATAGAATACAAGCCATTGTAGCCTTGTGTTTTGCCATTTGATTTAGTGATGTTTAGCTGCACTGCTTCAATTAAATCGTGTTTTAGTAAGGTATTGATAAAAGCGGTTGTACGTTCGCCGCCATGCATAAGCTTTATCAATTGCTCACTCACATTATTTAGATATGTGGTTGGCTCCCCTGTTTCGTTAAATAACCGTGTTCCCTCACTATTATTTACTCTTGGGTGTTGTTCGTTAATTGTAACAGCGAGATCTGTTTGCTCGGTCTTGTTAGTAAGTTTATTTCCTATTCCTAGCTTAAATGGTTGTCGCTGTAAGTGTAAAGGTACGTAAGTGGCAAGCCATATATCATTTTGTAAAAATAAGTTTTGCCCCTCATCAAAGCCAGTTAAAGCATATAGTTCAAACTGGCCAGTTTGATTGTTCTTCATAAAATAGACTGGGTAGTCTAATGCAAGTTGAGCAAGCTCATCGGCAACAACCGGAATGTAGTTTACTGCTTCGCCGTATTGTGTACCGCGTTCAGTTTTAATGCGAGTGTACTTATGTGTATTTTTATCGAGTAATACTGAGTTTGTCATAGTGTGTCGCTCTTATGTTTTAACTATATTTGCTGCATACCAAATTGATTAATTTGCGCTAATAATGCTTTATTGGTAGGTAATTTATTAAGTAATTTTTGGGTGTATTGCTGGTTGTTATTAACAAGCGCAATGGCCTTTTTAAAATAACTTTCTGAATTGCCATACAGTTCGCTTGAGCCTGTAAACCCCATGCCATACATGACATATTGATAGCTTGCTGCTGGAAACACTTCTTGTGAATGATCAAAGTGGTTATCGCTTGGTGTATGATATTCCCAAAGTGATAAGTTATCTTTTAAGCTTTGTGGAATAGTATTTTGATGACAGTGCGCTTGCCAAAATGGGCTGTCGGTTCGTTTACTCAACATATAATGCAACTTTAAAAAGTCGATTATTCGCTCCCATCGGTAACTAAATATGCGGTTAAAACGCTGCGCTGTTATATTCATTACATGCCTATTGGCCGGAAATTGCTGCGCAACAAAATTGGCTGATATTTCTACCAGTAATAAAGCAGAGGCTTCCAGTGGCTCCAAAAAACCAGCTGAGAGGCCTACTGCGACACAGTTTTTATGCCAAAATTTTTCACGATGTCCTGGTTCGAAACTAAGCTTTTTAACTTTGTATTCGCTTTGCTGATCTTTATTAATATTTAAGTAATCAAATAATTGCTGCTTAGCATCTTCATCACTAATGTGTTTACTAGAGTACACATGCCCTATTCCACGGCGTGTTTGTAATCCTATATCCCAAATCCAGCCCGATGTTTGTGCTGTAGATAAAGTATGCGAGCATATTGGTTCGTCATCTTTGTATGGCATGTGTATGGCTAGCGCACTATCAGCAAATAATACATCTTTACAAGATTTAAACCCGACCCCTAAGTTCTCACCTAGTAATAACGATTTAAAGCCACTGCAATCAATAAATAGATCCCCAGCTATCTCTATTTTATTATTAAGGCTAACGCTTTTAATATCGCCATTTGTGCAATTGTTTACACCAACGACAGTGCCTACAATGTGTTTAACATTAAGATTATCAATGCAGTGGTTTTTTAAGAATGTAGCGAATAAGCCTGCATCCAAGTGATAAGCATAATTTGCTATTGCACTAAATTCGGGTGTGGTGATTTGTTTGGGAGCTAATCCACTTTCGCATATTGATTGCTGCGCACTTACATACTGGGCAAAAGGAGGTTTTGCGTTATTAATATTAAGCCAACTGGTGGCTAAATTATTTTCAAACATATCCGTAGGTAGCTCAAGCGGGTGATAATAGTAATCATCATTTTCTCCGGTTACCCACTTAGCAAATTTAGCACCTTGCTTAAACGATACATTACATTTTTTTATAAATTCAGTTTCACGAATACCCATGTCTTTAAGGGTTCTGCGCATTGTAGGCCAAGTTCCTTCGCCAACGCCAACTGTAGGAATATCTGAGGACTCTAACAGCGTTATATTTATTTTTTTGCTGTGATGTTTTTGCAAATACGCCGCAATTATTCCTGCACTTAGCCATCCTGCAGTTCCACCGCCAACTATTACTATTGATTTAATATCATCGTTCATAGCAACCTCGTTAGTTAAAAAGCAAAACGACAGCGCTGAGCTGTCGTTTTGTATTATTTGTCAAAAACTAACTTATCATTTACCATTTAGCACTTAAGCCAATGCTAAAGCGCGGACCATATTGCTCAGCAGATACTAATTGCTCTGCAAAACGACCATGGCGGCGTGTTGTTTCATTAGTTAAATTAAGTGCATCAAAGCTAACACCCAAGGTGTCGTTAATGGTGTAATTAAAACTAAAATCTAGCTGACCGTACGCCTCTGTAAATGTAGGCTCAGTTCCCAAAGACAGTAAGAAATCATCGCGCCAGTTATAGGCTAAACGAACTTGGTAATCATCGTTTTCGTAAAAGCCGACCAAATTACCTGAGTCGCTTAGTCCTGCTAGTGCAATTGTTTGGTCAAAATCATACGGTTTAAACGATTCATCGCTATTAACTATCGTATAATTAGCAACCACGCCAAAGCCTGTATCAGGCACCATGTACTGCGCATTTAATTCCCAACCATCTACTTCACGATTTTGAAGATTATCTGGCGTTGCAATATCAAATTTAACAATCGGGTCTGACGCTTGGCTTAAACATGCTGGGTTAGGTGTATCTGAACTATCAGGACAACCAGGGCGAGGGTTAACACTTGGATCGCGCAACGGCTCGCCATTTACATCATTTAGCGTACCTTGCACTACGCCTGCACCAATGAAGTTTTCAACAAACTTTTTAAAGTAACCAACCGATGCATAGCTTCCGTCGTCTCCATACCACTCAACTGAAAAATCAAAGTTATCTGACGTAATTGGCAATAAGTTAGGGTTACCTTGCGATGCATTAAACGGTCCTTCAGGACGGGCGTTAATGGTAGTTGATGGGAACATACCACCAATACCTGCACGGGCTAAAGTACGACTATATGAAAAACGAGTTTTAAAGCCGTCATCTAAGTCGGCGCTTATATCAAAGTTTGGTAATATACGTGTATAACCACCTTCAAGCTCCTGCGGTGTTGCTGTTGCAGCAAATACAGGGCGAAGCTCTTCAGCATGACGATAGTTAAAAGCAACAACCCCAGGCTTGACTGAATAACCTGTTACATCGGTGTCTTCGTAGCGCACACCGACATTCATATCAATTGGAATATCGTTAAATTCGGTTTTAAGATCAAATGATACATATATCGCGAGCGTTTGCTCCTCAACCCCATTTGTAGAAATATTTGGCTCAATAAATAATCCTTCATCTCTGACAATATCTACAAAATCGTTGGCACTGTAACGTGGAATAAATGGAAATAGCTGATCCGAACCTGAAAACTCATCAGCAAAGTCACCTTGTTCATCAAAGGTTAGCCCTAGGTTGTCTAGGGGAATATCCACAAATGAAAACTGCTCAGAAAGATAAGTATCAATTTGGTAATCGGTATACATTACACCAAAATTAATAGCGCTGAGTGCCCCACTCTTCAAATTCTCCCATTGTCCACTTGCATGATACTGCTTAATGGTATTTTTCATTTCATAGCCACGGCGCTGATATAAATCTGACACAATATTAGCTGGGTTGTAAGCCCCACCCGCCAATGTTGAATCATCAACCCCAATACTCGGAATATCACCAGAGAAGTTAGCACTGATGGATTTAACCGAACCTGGGACATTCTTTAAATTCGCGATTGTTTCAGCTGTATCACCATCTGGGTTTGAGTGCGATGTAGAGTTATGAGCGTCAAACGTAAGTTTCAATGAATCGCTTGCTTGCCACGCTAAATTTAAGCCTAATGAATCGTTTTCTTTTTCCTCGTAAAGTTCCCACGCCCAAAAATTTAACTCATCATTTGCATTTTTAATATCGACTAAAGTGCCATTTTCATCGGCGGTGCCTGTTGGGTTATCGAACCAAAATGCCATTTTATTTGTGTTACTAATTTCTTCAAAGCGCGATAAAGTGTAATCAAGGGTAGCCGTTAAGTTGTCACTAGGAGCGTACTGTAAAACCAACTGCGCATTTTGGCGTTCTCGCTTAGTTTCAAAGCGCTCCATTTCTGGCGTCCAAGGTACCCAATAAGTACCAGTTGGATTAGCTGTTGTATCAATTGCACTGCTATCAACACCTGCAGCATTTGCTCGGTTACGCACCCAACCTTGCGATGTGCCTACGCGCTCTCGGCCACTTTCTCGCTCTGAATGCGACAGGGCAAGTAAAACACCAAACATATCATCAGCGAATGTTTGGCTAACCATTCCCGAAATTTCTGGTGTTACGTTTGATTTCTCTGAACTGGTGTCTTTAATTGCCTTTGCATTTGCAAATGCTTTAAAACCGTCAAAATCAAATGGTTTTGCTGTATTTATATTAATCGTTGCGCCAATACCGCCTGAGGCCACATTCGCTTTGCCCGTTTTATAAACGGCTACGCCCGACACACTTTCAGCCGCTATTTCTCTAAAGTTAAAGCTGCGTGAAACACCCGCCTCTTGCAATACAGAGGAGTTAGGCATTTGACGACCATTTAAGGTGACAAGGTTAAAACCTGGACCAAAACCACGGACACTAACTTGGTTGCCTTCATTGTTTGCACGGTCGATTGATACACCACTTATACGTTGCAGCGATTCAGCTAAGTTAGTATCAGGTAACTTACCAATGTCCTCTGCTGATATAGCATCAACTACGCCTGATGAATCTTGCTTTATTGAAGCAGATTTACTTAATGCGCTTCTGATACCTGTTACTTGGATAACTTCAACATCACTTTGTACAGTTGTCTCGTTTTCCTGTGCGGCATAACTTACAGGAGACGTTATCAGCATTGCTGCGCAAATCGCATTTAATTTAAATTGTGTGTTAGTCATTTTTGCACCTAAATATTGTGTTTATTACGTGTAATCGTTGACGGATTATTTACGGGATGATTATTGTCATCATAATATTGTTAACAATTAACTTTACAATAAATTAGTTTAGCTAATTAAGTCAAACAAATTGACCATTTATTTTACAGTTAGCGTTGGTTTTTTATTCGACATTGTAAGCAAGCAGTAAAGTACTGAGACTTATGCATGACTGTTGAGCGGGTTGCTCCCTACAAAAGCGCTAGTTGGTATTAGCGCTCTAATAATGAGGTTATTTTTTGGGCGGTATTTTTAAGCTCGCTAATTACACTGTGTTTATTAGCGTGAGTGTTTAGGGTTGAGTCAAAAGAAGAAATGGTCAATGCAGCTATTAAATTTGCATTAGGCCTGCCAATTAAGACACTAAAATCGTGTACTCCGGCGATAAGTGGATTGCTTTGCATTATGTGCCCTTGCACTTTGATTGTGTTTAGCTCATTTAATAATGCTTTATAGACGTCTTTACTAGCACTGTAAATTTCATCGTGTTCGATAAGCATTTGCCGCACTTCGTCATTACTGTTAGCTAAAAGCAGTTTACCCGCGCTTGAGCTACTAAGTGGAAATAAAGCCCCCTCTGCAATACTCAAATGCATAGGGCTTTTGCTACGCGCTTGCACTACCACCATAGCTTGGCTTTGATAAAGCATACTTAGATGACATGACTGTTCAATATTTACAGCTAGATCTTCCATATGTGGCAAGGCCGATTTTAGTACATTATCCATTGGTGAAATACTTCGCGATAAATTATACAACTTTAATGACAAATGATATCGACCAGAGGTTTCAGAGCGAATTAGATAACCGCGTTTTTCAAGCCCAACAAGTACTCTATAGACTTCGTTAGGTGTTTTTAAAATACCAGCCGCTATCTCACTTTGTGTACAAGGCCTTTTATTTTTTGCTAAAAATTCTAATATATCCAACCCCTTATCTAAAGCAGGAACTGCATATTTAGTTTTTGATTTATCGTTCATTTGTACTTATTTATGCCTTTTAAAATTGATAAACAATACGTTTGTTTATATATAAATTTAAAACTTTTATTTAGCTTGAAATTTTCAATAATAATTTAAAATCAATAACTTAATAAAACAAAATCCATTCATATATGAATTCTATATTTTTATATAAATTACGCTTGACCTAAATGCTTAACCGAGCAATCATTGTTAACAATATACAACTGCAAGAGAAAATGGAAATATATTTATGTCACACACTTATTTAACACCACAACAAATAGCTGATTTTCACCGTGATGGTTATATTATTGTCAAAAATTACTACAGCGCTGATGAAATTGAGCTATTACAACAAACTGCTTTTAATGACGATACACTCTATGAGCGAGCATGGGACAAAAAAGACGCCGACGGCGCTGTAAGTAAAGTCTGTTTATGGCAAAAAACAGGCGACGATTTATACAGTATGTTTTCTCGCGGTCGTCGCTTAATTGAAGTATGCGAAACACTTATTGGCGAAGAGGTGTACCACACCAGCACTAAAATTATGATGAAAGAACCATTTGTAGGTGGTGCCTGGGAATGGCACCAAGATTTTGGCTACTGGCATCGTGATAACTACATGCTTTATCCAAAATCAATTAGCTGTATGGTCGCCATTAATAAAGCGACGCAAGAAAATGGTTGCTTGCAAGTACTTAAAGGCTCACATCATTTGGGACGATTGGATCACAGTAAAACGGGTGACCAAAAAGGCGCCTGTTTAGAGTTTGTAGAAGAAGCAATGAAGTACCATGAACTTATCAATGTAGAACTTGAACCAGGTGATGTACTGTTTTTCCACTGTAATTTACTGCATAAATCAAATCAAAACCGTGCTGCAGAACCTCGTTGGTCAATGATCAGTGCTTACAATGCGATTAGCAACCAACCATTTAAAGAAAACGAAGCTGTTTATTATCCATTAAATCGCGTTAACGATGATGCTATTTTAAATTTTAAAGCAAAAGAACGCACTTAAAGTAACCTTCTAGCCTAAACCAGCTTATGCATTATAGCCCAATGCATAAGCTGGTTTTTTTATATGGAAAATTCTGTATGTTAACCTCAGAGCAAAAACACCTTATACCTCACGCTACTCCTAAAAATGACGAAGACCCGCACGGGAAAATAATTGGCCAAGGTCAATTTAAATACAAAATAGACGCCCACTGGGGGAAGTTAAACCCCAATAAATACCCTATAGAAAATTGTCATGCGATGGTGATGGACTCACAAGGGAGAATATTTATGATCACCGATAACACGACTAATAATATTTTAGTGTATAGCCAAAACGGTGAATTACTTGACGCTTTTGGAAGCTCTTTTCCTGGTGGACACGCTATAAAAATTGTAAAAGAAGGCGAGCAAGAATTTTTATACGTTGTAGATAGTGGCTGGATTGTTAATCGCCACTGGGATGGTCACAGCACAGAGCAATGGGATAGCCCTACTAACAATGTCATTCCACAGGCTGGCTTTATTTCCAAAATGACCTTAGATGGCAAACTGATTTACAGTATTGGCCATCCACAAACGTGCGGTGCTTATAAACCCGAGCAACCTTTTCGCCCTACTGATATTGCCATTGCCCCCAATGGGGACTTATATGTAACCGATGGTTATGGCAGCGACTTTTTACTGCATTATGATAAACAAGGCCGCTATATAAACCATTGGGGCGGTCACCATAATGATGACGAAAATTACAATTTACACAACACCCACGGTATTGAAGTAGACTTACGCGATCCATCAAATCCCACATTAATAGTAAGCTCTCGTTTTGAGCAATGTTTAAAAGTATTTTCGTTTGATGGTAAGTACCTTGATAGAATTAGCGCTAATGGGGCATATATTGGCGGTCCCGTGTTCAAAGGCGAACTATTTTATGCACCTGTTTGCTGGTCGCATATTGACAATAAAAATGCTGACGACTCTGGCTTTATTAGTATATTTGATAAAAATAACACGCTCATAGCTAATTTAGGAGCACCGCAACCCCAGTACAAAAATGGTGAACTACAGCCGATGCAAAGTAACGGGGACATTTTTAATCACGTGCATTGTATTTGCGTAGATCAAGACGACAACTTATATGTAGGCCAGTGGAACTCCTCTAAAACATACCCAATTAAATTAATAAAACAACCATGCTAAGTTTAACGCTCTGAGAATAGTGTTTATTTTTAATAATGAGTACCTTGTACTCATTATAAAGCATAAAACTCACAGGCTTAACAGCAAAAATACACCTAAAGCCATTCCTCGCATATTTAGTATTAGTTTATTTGTATTGTGTTAGGCAGTTGTAGCGATACAAATAAAAAACTGCGAAGCTATCATATAGATAAACCCGCAGTTTGTTTATTACTAAACCTTTATTACACGTTTTTAGCGAGTAATACGTTTACTCATTTTAAAGTTTTGTAATGTAAGTGAACTAACAGCGCCGCCAGTGTCTGGAAATGTCACTTCAATACTATTCGTTTTTGCAAGGTCGCTATAAGGTACCGGTATTTCAAGTACACCAAAGAAACGTTCGCGTCCTAACCCTCCATTAACCTGGTCGTACCCTCTAAAATCAGTAGGTACAGCGACTTTATTACCATTAACAGTAACCGTAGGTGTAAGCGACTTACCATGAGGACGACCAACACCTAAGCGTAATACTGCCTCGCCATTAGTTCCTTTATCAACGTTATTAATTGTAAAAAACTGAGTTGAGTTAGCAACAATATCTTTAACCACAGCACTTGCGTAGTGCTTAGTTTCTTGATTAATATTATTAATTATCACATTACTTTGATGACTAATTTTAATGATCATCGTTGACTCTGTGCCCAAATTAACTAAATCAGGTAATACTGTACTATCGTTATCATCAAGGACTGGTTTACCTTGAGCATCAGGATGTAAATGCTTAATGTTTACGCCAGTAACGCTATTAGAACCACCGCCTAAAACACTTAAATCAATATTGGTTGGTGAATTTTCAAGGCTGTTTAATACCAAATAAACATCTTTGCCATCAACATACGCGTCAGCTTGAATATCCATATCGCTTGCCCAGCTATCAATTCGCGTCCCTTTTATGTCAGACCATAACTGGTAAAACTTAACCATTTCTGTGTAAACCCACTGCTCGCCGGTTTCGCCTTCACCTTCTTTAGCTTGACGCAGTAAACGCCAGTAATACGGAATGGTATCGCTTATACGGCCCCACTCTGCTTTTAATGGAATAAACGGTATGGCTTTATCAATACGGTTAGGCCTTTCCATAAAGCTCATAAGCATAGAGCTCATTGCTTTTAAACATAGCCAATCACGTTGCGGTGTCCATTTAGTGCCAAAAGACCCTTGCAGTTGCGATCCATATTCCGAAATGACTATTGGTTTAATACTCCCCCACTTATAAGCCATGTATTGCTCAACCATATCAAGAGTCGCTTCCATGTTACTACCTTTACGGTATTGCTCTTGATGTTGACCACCAGGGCCGCCTGGAAAGTTTGGAAAATCGTATAAGTGCATCGAAATAAAATCCATTTTATCTCCTGCAATATCTAGAAATGCCTTGTCGCGTTGCTTCCAATTATCAAAATAGTTTGCCCCTTTTTCATAATCAGGAAATGCCACTGTAAAACCGCCTACTTTTACATCGTTCAATGCTGAATTATTATGAACTACATCTGCAACTGAGTTATGTAGCCTAAAGATGTCATATAGACTTTCTTTGTCATAACCTTTATGAGGAAAGTCGTGTAGTTCAAATAGTGGCTCGTTCATAACTTCAAGGTATGTTGGGCGCTTTTGACCTAGAGTATCTGATGCGCCAGCTTTAAAGTACTTTTGTAAAAACTGCGCCATATAATCACCAAGCGCGGTGCCTAGTGGTTCGCCGGCAGTATCAGTTTGCGAAAAAGACCAGTTTTGGTTACCAATTTTAGTACCATCTGGGTAATAAGGGTGCTGCTGTGCTGCGACAATTAAATCACTGTTACGCCCTTCATGCTTTCGCATTGCTTTAGCTTCATCTGTGGTAATATTGGAGTAATTCCATTTAACACCGCCACCATTAGTTGTAGCCGTTACCGCACTTGCATAACCTGGTTTAGCCGAATCTTCTGGTAACTGTGTTAATTGATATTTCATGCTGCCGGTATCGCGGCCAAAATATACATCATAATTTTCTAAAAAGTTCGTCATTAAATTAGGATCAGCATTAGGCGCATTTAAACTTTGAGCATTATTTCCAAACCAGTCACTTTCGGTATTAGATGAGTGCAATGTAATAAACTTACGACGATCAAAACTATCAAACTGACCCACCGCATGCTTAGTATCAATATTAAACTGTACCTTGACTGTATCGTTACTAACGTTTGCACCGCTATTTACTTGTTGCTCAACAACAAACTTACTTTGATTTGCACCACACTGCGATTTAACAACTAAATTACTACCGTCTGATGTGTTAGTTGGTTGAACACATTTACCTCCTGATACATGCTTAATAGCATTAGCCGACGTTTTAGTAAACTTCACTCGGTTATCAAAGTCACAACCCGACCACAAAACAAGTTGCTGTCCATCGACGGGGTTTGCTAAGCCGCCAGGGTGGACGCATAAACCCGACTTAACGTGCTTTATACTCCCACCAGATGTCCAGCTAAACCCTGCTGCATCACCGCTACAGTTATTGTTTAATACTACTTGAGTACCATTTACTGCATTATCAGCGGTTCTAAAACACATTTGTGAAGACGTTTGTTTAATAACAGTGCCAGCGTGTGCATTAAAAACGCTTGAAAGTAATAGCGCGCTCGAAATCGCGCAATACAATGAGCTTTTTTTCATTTTTTGTTACCTATCTTGGTGTGAAAATTAATCCTTTGTGTAAAGGCATCGAATTCACAATCAATATAATGTTAACAATTAACTGTATGCAACAATAAATTAATGATTTGTTCAAATTTCACACTTTAGTACCATAAATAGGCACGTGAATTTAAAGTTTAAATGAACAACATGAACACAATATTTATAGTTACAAATAATAGTCACTTATAACACACACGACAAAAAACAACCGTAAGCATATGTTACTAAATACTTTTTAATTTATCGGCATGAAATAAGTACAAGAATTAAATTTTTATATATGCACTTAGTTTTTTAAGAATATATTTTTTTACGACAGATTCGAATTGATATTTTAGAGGTTAAACTGTTAACAATTATTATATTTTATACTTAGACATTTAAGTAAATTGGAAGTTTTAATGAATGTAATTATTAAGATGGCTGGTCTAATTTGTTAATAAAGCAGTATTACCAAAACATTAACGAGTTTAGTTATGCACCCAGATATACAAAACAATCTTAAAATAAGACCTGCTCACATCGCCTCATTTATTGTGTTTTTATTAGGGCGTGTTGATCTTTGCGGTATAAAAAACAAACAGCATGAGGATAAGGTATAATTGAATTCGCTAAAAAACGTTACACCGAACCCTCATG
>NZ_WTLC01000015.1:0-104832 GCF_011378875.1 Pseudoalteromonas sp. Z9A5 | reverse complement strand
ATTATCATTCCATGCTCGCTTTAGCATTTACTATGATGTGGCTACCAATGTGGGCTGATTAATATATATACTACAAAGATCAACAGCCCCTAGTTAATTTTACTAGGTTATTTTCCTTAATAACGATTACTTACGCAGCAAAATCGTTTTCTAATAAACGGCTATGAATAGACTGTACTACGTTATCTGACTCAGTTTGCTCTACTAAAAAGCACAGGTTGTGCTTACTAGCACCGTGACAAATTAATCGAATGTTAAAGTCTTTTAGTACACTCATTAAGTTCATTTCGTGTTGGCGTAATTGAATCTCAGAGCCAATAAGTGCCACCAATGTTAGGTTGTTTTCTACCGAAACATGGCAAAACTCTGCAAGCTTATCTAGGCATTCTTGATCGAGCTCTGGGCGCGATGCGTTTTGCGCGTTATCAAGGGTTATAGCTACGCTGATTTCTGATGTAGTTACCAAATCTACTGATATATTGTACTCACTTAATAGTGTAAATACGCGTGCTAAAAAGCCGCTTGCTAGTAGCATTTCTGGGCTTTTAAGCGTAAGCAATATTTGGTTTTTACGTTGCGTTACTGCGCGTATACCTGGTTGCTGCGATTTTTCGCGCTCAATCCACGTACCGCCGCGCTCTGGCTCTCGGCTAGAACCTACAAACACGTTAATATGGCTACGGCTTGCTGGTAAAATTGTCGCTGGGTGTAATACCTTTGCGCCAAAGGTTGCCATTTCGGCGGCTTCGTCAAAACTTAAACGTGCAATTGGCGTCGCTTTTGCGCACAAACGCGGGTCGGTGCTAAAAATGCCCACTACGTCGGTCCAAATATGCACGCTTTTAGCGTTAATTGCTTCAGCTAATAATGCAGCGCTGTAGTCTGAACCACCTCGTCCTAGCGTTGTGGTTTGGCCGTATTCGTCACTGCCAATAAATCCCTGAGTTACAATTACTTGAGCGTCTAATAACGGGATTAAATGTTCTTTAGCAGCTTGCGCTGTGGCTGCAACATTAGGCGTTGCTTTACCAAATTGGCTGTCGGTTTTAAGCACCTTGCGCACATCAAAGCGATCGGCATTTAAGCCATTTAAACGCAGCACCTGAGCAAACAAATACGACGATAAACGCTCACCAAAGCTCAATAGCTCATCGTGTTGCTGATCGGTTGTTAGTGACTCTTGAGCCAATATTTGAAATGCTTTTAGGGTTTCGTTAAAGCCAACCGCTAAATCGGCATCTAGCGATAACTCATCTAAAATAGTTTGTTGAATAGCAAGCACGCCGTTTATGTGTTCTTGGCGCTCACTTGAGGTAATACTTGATTTACACAGTGCAACTAAGTGGTTAGTTACGCCGGCACTGGCGCTCACGGCAACAATACGTACGCTTTTATCTGCAACAATAATTTCGCTACAGCGACTCATCGCTTCAAAGTTTGCAACACTTGTTCCGCCAAACTTGGCAACGATGTAATCTGATTTTGCGCTTAACTCTGTTTGAGGCACTGTTTGTGGCGCTGATTGGGTAGTCATTTAGTCTCCTTTCGCGGTATCCAAACCGCAATAAAACAAGAAGAACTTGGCAAAGGAATGCTTGAAGATAAGTCCACTGCCAGAAGCTCTCCACCTATATTGGTGACAGTTTTGAGGATTCAGCCCCATAAACCGAAAAACAATGACGACGTACCATTATTTTCCTCGGCGAGTACTTCCCTCCTTAATGATCATCGGCTTTCGTCGCCTAACATTAAGTACCTAAGTATCGCACCTCTTCTGAATGCTTTATTAACCAGTGGCTAATAAAACAAAACCCCACTAAGTAGCGGGGCTTTGAAAGTTATCGTTTAGACGTCTAGCTGTCAAGCATTTAATAATTTATGCATCAAATAAAACTGCCCATGTAATACGAGCCTGCATAACCTACGGTGTAGCAAATTAATAAATGCAGCGATAAACGCAAGTAGCTCATAAAGGTAAGCGCTTTAACTTTGCTCATGGCAATAATGCCCGCAGCCGACCCAATGATCAGCATTGAACCGCCCACGCCCGTTGCATACGTAAACGACAACCAGTGTTGTTGGCTCATTACTATATCGGCTTTTAATAAAGCAGCAGTAAGCGGTACGTTATCGACCCCTGCTGATAATATGCCCATTAAGTAGTTTGCGTACTCGGGTGCCATTACCGTATATAGGTCGGTAAATTTACTCAACATACCAATTTCTTTAAGTGCGCCTACAAGTAAAAGTACACCTACAAAAAACAATAATGTGTCGTATTCTATATCGCGAACAAAGTCGATTATGTCTTTGTTAATGTCTTTTTTGCGCATTAAAAATTGCGCGACTAAAAACATCACTGATAAGCCAAACAAAAAGGTGAGTAAAGGCGGTACGCTGTAAACTACACTCAGCATAAGTGTGCTCACTACGGTAGATAAAAATATAACAGCAATGGTAATGTCGGTTTTTTCGATGCGGGTTTTACCTGCACCAGCAAACTCAACACGCCCTTTCATACCTATAGACAGTAACGCGGCTAGCAGCATAACGCTTGCAAGTGCTGGCGCTATAAGTAGTAATAAATGAGCAATGGTTACTTTGCCGTCTAAAAATATCATCAGTGTGGTTACGTCACCTGTTATTAGCGATACCCCACCTGAGTTAACCCCAAACACAATAAGCGTGGCGTATTTAATGAGCTTTTTAGGTTCAAGTTTTAACGACATAACAACCGCGAGCGATATAAGCGTAGCTGTTACGTTGTCTGAAATCGACGAAAACAAAAATGCAAAACCACCCACCAAAAACATGAGCTTTTTTTCGCTAATACTTTTTGGCATAACACGGTGCACAATATTTTCTATAAACCCCTTTGAATTTAAATACGCTACAAAGGTCATCGCAGCCATTAAAAATAGCCATAGAGATGCAATTTCTAAAATATTTTCATTTAAAAGGTGTTGAATCGTATCGGGGCTTTGCCCGTGTAGAGGGTATATAAAAAGAAGAATCCAGCAAAGCGTACCAAAAAACAGCGTGGTTTTAGCTTTATTAACATGGATTATATCTTCTATAACGATCAGTAAAAATGCAATCGCTATCAGGGTTAGAATAATCGAGGAAACCATGGTAGTTAAACAACCTTTGATATAGTTTTAAAGAACACACAAATAACATTCCATTTCATGTGCCTATTTTCGGCGCGAATTTTAGCACTGCCTCTATGCAAAAACTATTATTAAATGGTCTTAAAAACGAATACTATATACAGACAAGGTTAATTAAAAATACGTAATAATGAGTCTTCTAAAAGAACTCAATAATAAAATACTAGGATGTTGTAACCTCTTATGATCCCAGCTAAAAAGCTGCTAAACACCATAACCGAACATTGGGGTGTATTAGCGCTATTATTTAAACGTTTTAAAATGGCTGACTTTAGCCTAAAAGACGTACAAAACGCTATTAAGCAAAAGCAGCCTACGTGGTCAAACGAACGCATTTATAAAGAAACAAATCGTTTGTTAAACCAAGATATTTTAATTCCACTGGCTAAATCCTCTCAGCTTGAAATAAATCGTGCCATTGCCGATTTTGCTACTTTTTTATTGCAAGAAGAACATTTAGGCTTAGCGCAAGAAATTAGCGTATTAGTCGACGACCTCGCACGTTTAGGTAATCGCCTAGATAACGCTGGCGAAATAGAAGACTTTGACGACTTACGCCGCTACAGCCGCATTATGGATGATCGGGTCCGTAAAATAATGAAGCTATACGCACACAACGAAAACGCTATTTTAAATATTGTTGAACAAGCTAAATCTAATAATGCGGTGCAATCGCTGCAAAAACGTTACAAAGCAGTAATAGAAGCGTTTGACGAATACATAGAGCCAATACTTGAAATGGTTGATATACGTGGTGAATTTCATGCGTGTTTTACCCTCATTGAAGAGCAAATAAGTAAGCAAATACTGCACATTGAGCGCTCAGGTAAAGCGTACAACGACAAACGCATGTTGGAGCAATTACGTACCCGTATACTCGAAATGCATTTAGTGGGTCGAGAAAGCTTACGTAAAAGTGCCGATATGCTTATGCCGCTGCGCGAAGAGTTACGCCGTAATAACTTAATTACTCGCCAAGCAGCCAAAGTACTTGGGCTTGTACGTAAAAATGGCGTAGACAATATGCTAAGTGCTGTGCAACCACATTTTGTAAGCGACGCGCAGCGATATTCACTTGGTCAGCAACGTCATATTGTGGCTTACATGGCAAGCTTGGTTGAATTTGAACACGAAGAATACCAATTGCCAGATCAACAAGACGTGCCTGCATTTGTTACGCCTAATATTCCTGACTACAACGATGTTAAAACCAACTTTGCTAAGCGCTTTAATAAAAAACGCAAAAAGCCGCAACCCTTGCTGCAATTTTTAGACGAAAGCTACCCAAATCTCGATGCCGACGAAATGCTATTTTTGTATCAAAAATTAGTCAGCGACAGCGATATTAAAATAATTCAAAGCGATGAAAAAGCCCGCGTAAAAATTGCCGGTCAGCACTTTTCTTTATATCCATTTAATTCAGAGCCTCAGCCAGATTCAAAGGCAGGTAAATAAACCATGACACACATAAACTTAGACGAGCTAACCCACCTACAAGCCATTAATAAAAAATTAGTAGCGGGTTATCACATTTGCGAGCAAGACAACGTAATGTGGCAAGAGCTTGACCAACACATAGAAGACTACACCGCCCTATTTACCGCTTTAGGTAACGATTTAAAACGCGACAGCCGTGGCTTTTATTACTTTGGTAGCGACGAAAGCACACCCAATATGGGCAAAATATCTCGCGCTATCGCACTCACCATTTACATTTTAATTGAGCACTACGCCAATACGGGTAAAGATCCAATGCGTGCATTGTTTGACGACGTAAACGATTTAGAGCTTATGCAAACGCTGGTGCAAATTAACAAACATTTGTTTGATCAGCTTGAGATATTTTCGGGATCGGACCTGCGCAAAGACGTTTACCTGCGCATGGTGCGCTTAGGTTTAGCCCGTGAAGTAGAAGGCGGCTTTATGCTACAAGCGCCAATTCACCGCTACATAGATGCACTCATGGAAGTAAACGAAGAAACCTACATTACAGAGGACGAGGAATGAAAAATCTATATGGACTAAGTAAACTCGCCCTACTTAACACCGCAGGCTATGCAAAATGTGTGATCCCGCTTGATAAAAGCAGCTCTATTTGCGCGCCCAATAACACAGGTAAAAGCTCGGTTATTAACGCCCTGCAGTTTCCGCTTATTAACGATTTACGCTTAACGGAATGGGACGGACACGATTTAGATGAAACCCGTAAGTTTTATTTTTCATCCGATCAGTCGTACATTTTACTAGAAGCTAACTTGCCTCATGGCTCGGTAGTAATAGGCGTTGCAGGGCTTGGTAAAATTGCCGGTTACGCGCATCAGTACTTTTGTTATCAAGGTAAGCTTGATTTAGAGCAGTACACGCAAGGTAAAACCATTATTAAATTTACCAAGCTGTTCAACCATTTAAAATCACTTAACTACAATCCTATTGAGTTAAAAGCACAAGAGCTAAACGCGCTACTTACTGGCGGCGCAACCCCGTTTGACGGCGACATTAACCTAAAAATGATCCCGCTAAATAATGTGCAAGACTCCTCTATTTATAAAGAAATATTTAGACGTATTCTTAACTTACACAAATTAGGCGCAAGCGACGTAAAACGCTTTATGCTACGCGTGTTTGAACGCCATATGTCAAACTCTAAGGTCGACTTTTATGAAGTATGGCGTCGCTCGTTTGATAAAGTAAACCGCTCAAAACGCGAACTAAAAGCCCTTGAGTCAATGCAAGAGCCAATAGCCGCGCTTGAATCAATGCTTGAAAACCAAACCGTGCTTAAAGGTAAATTAGCGGCGTATGCACCTAAAATTGACCAAGCACTGATTGATTTTGATACTTATCAAGAATCGCAACTTAATGAGCTGGGTATAGCGCTTGAAGATATAGAGCACGAAAAACACGAGTTTGAGCAAAAGCAAAGCCTATACGTACAGCAATCGCGCGACATAGAGCGCAGACAAACACAAATTGAGCAGTGGTTTTTAGATTACGATGCGCTTAAAAGCGAATTTGAACTGGTAAATAAAGCCACCCTTAAAACCAGCCTGACTCAGTTAAAGCAAGATTACGAGTCGCTTTCGCACTCTATAACCAGCGCACAAGGGCAAAGCCTGCACACGCTTGACTACCGCATTAGCGAAACACAAAAACAAATTAAGAGCTTAAAGCTGCAACTTAAAAACCTTGAGTTTAATTTGTTTACCCGTATGCGCGAAGACCTCTCGTTAAAAGAAGTAGAGGAAATATCGCGCATTTTAAACCCAGATATTCTCTCGTTTGCGACCACCACTAATGGCGATATAACCATTGATGACGAAGACGCGTTTGGGGAGTTTTTATCGCTATTAAGTGAAAACGTTAAAGGCGGTGTATTAACGCTACCAGGTGCGAGCATTAAGCTCAAAAAGCTCTCGCCTGTGCAAATGCAAAGCGGCGAAAACAAGGAGCAATTAACCGCTCAGCTAAATGCACTTGAGCATTCACTTAAAGAGTTTAAGCAACAACGCGACGTTGCTGCAAACGTTGCCGACAAGCAAAAAGAAAAAGACGCGTTATACGATGAACTAATGAGCGCAGAGAGCGCCCTAAAACGCTTAGAGCAGTTTGATATAATGCAGCAGTCGGTTGAAGCGCAAGCCATGCTAAAAGAGCAATTATTAGCTGAGCGCGAACAAGTTGACGACTACTTGCAAGATATTCAAAAAAATAGTGGCTCAATTGCCGATCGTCGCTCGTTAATTAAATCGAAACAAGATCAAATTAATCGCCAAACTGAGCGCTTACGCCAAGTTAAAAGCGAGCGAATTGACCACACGCTTGATTTATACAGCGGCAAAGTGACCCCGTACATGATTGATATTACGGTCGACTTTGATAACTTAAGCGATCTTGTTCATCACTTTAATAAAGACTGCCAAGAGCTGCGTAATTTTGACATAAACGTGCGCAACACCTATTTGCATGTATATAACGCGGGTATTACTAAATTCGACAACGAAAACGACGAATACACTAAATACCAAAAGCTAATAAGCGCCTTTCATAATATTGATAACGAACGCGACGCTGTTGAGCGCCAAGCTCGCGTTGCGCTTACCGAAGTGGCTGCAACTATTAAAGGCTTGCGAGAAGATTTAGACCGACTTCGCCGCGAAATGAACAGCTTTAATAAAGGCATAAGCCAGCACCGTATTTCAAATCTGCAAGCGTTTAAAATTAACGTAATACCGCGCAAAATGCTGGTTGATAGTATAGATACTATTATCAGCACGTCGCATCAGTTTGAACAAGGCGACACGCTTGATTTACTGAGCCAAGAACCGTACAGCGAAAGCGCAGTAAACGAAGCGAAAGATCACTTAATTAAACTCGCCTCAGATAAAGCGGGTTTAACACTTACCGATTTATTTGATATTCGATTTGAAGTGGTTAACCGCGCAGGTGAAACAGAGCACTTTGAAAAAATAGATTCGGCGGGTTCAAACGGCACACGTATTACGATTAAGTTATTGTGTGGCATGTTGTTTATTCGCTACCTATTAAGCGATCAGGAACAAAACCTATACCGTATACCTATTTACATAGATGAAGCGGCCGACATTGACCCGCAAAATCAAAAAGCAATTATAGAAACCGCACTAAGCTTTGGTTTTGTGCCTATATTTGCTTCAGTTAAGCCACAAATAAGTTGTGACTACATTGTGCCTATTCGCTCGGTAAAAGACGGTGCACAAAACTGGGTAGATGAAAAAGATTGGATTGAAGTTGAACATTAGTTAATAAACAACGACTAATTAACATAGGTTAACTAGTCGTTCAGCCTTAGGGCGTGTTGACCTTTGTGGATTGAAATTTGTTCAATCTAGGGACGATTTAATCGCGGCGTGAGGTTTGTAACCTAGCGGGCTAAGTAAAAACCGAGCAACAAAGAGTTAACCGTCCCTAGAAAGAACCCAAAGGACAGCGCATGTTTGGCATTTATGCTGCGTTATCGCCTATTTATGGGGAATAACCACACTACATAGGCTCTGCCTTGCCCAAATACCAAACATACTGCTGCAAATTCAACCACGAGAGGTCAACACGCCCTAACAATTAGACTAATATTTAGGACGTTTAAATAATACACATTCAAATAATTTGTGTTATTTTAAATCAACGTAATTTATTGGAGCAAACGTAATGAAAAATATACTTATTGTTGCAGCGCTAGCACTACTTACTGCCTGTACACAAACCCCAGATTGGGATTACGACAAATCAGCTAACTTTAATAATTTTAAAACATTTGCTTGGGTAGAAAACGCCAGCCTGACTAAAGACACAAATAACTATCAAATAAATGGCCTTATGGAAAAACGTGTTCGCACTGCCGTAAACGCAGAGCTGAGCCAAACATTAGGTATGAGCTTAGTTGATGCAACGCAAGCTGATGTACTTGTTAATTATCATGCATCGGTTGATAAAGAACTTGAAATAGACACGTTTAGCACAGGTTACCGCCATAATTGGGGTTACTGGGGAAGTGGTTTTCAAAAAGATACAACCGCGCGTGAATACGAAGTAGGCACGCTAATTATTGATATTGTGGATCGTGAATCAAACCAGCTAGTATGGCGCGGCGCTAAAGAAGGTCGATTAAAGAAAAACCAATCACCAGAAAAGCGTGAAGCTTCAATTAATAAAACAGTTAGCGAAATATTAAGTAACTTTCCGCCGCAAAAGCAGCAATAAGTTTTAGTTAGTTTTAAAAAAGCTCACAGGTTTGTGAGCTTTTTCGTGTCTGTTTGTTTTACTGTGTAATCACAAAACTTATAATAAGTAGTAGCAATGTGAATTGTACTTACATATAAACTTATTTTTAATTTTACTTATTTACGCTTCTTTAATAACGTTAGCTGCAAATTCTGTGAACGATTTTGCTATAGGCATTGAAAAGCTAGCGTTATATACATTTCCTGTATCTGGTCGAATATAAACAGTGCCATCAATATCGTTTGAAAACACCTCTAGAAACCCAAACTTAAAATGTTCTTTATGTTTATTTTGCTCGTAAATATCTAACCGCTTTATCTCTGGGTTAATCCCATAAACTGGATCATCAAATATTTCTGCATAATTTAAACTTATAAGATAATCGGTAAAGTCTTGAGGTAAATTAATATTTAACCTTGCTTCTAAATCATGAACTTTTTTTATGCTTTGGCCCTGCCCAACTTTACTAGAGTGAGCTTTTAATATTTCGATTAGATTCACGCCATTCCTTTCTTAAATTAAGTTACTAAATCCTGATTTTTGATAATAAGTTATAGTTAGCTGTCGTCACTTTTAACAGTGGTTTTAGCTATACTCTTACCTATACTCTTAGCTGTACTTTTATCGCTAATATCCAACTTAAATTGACCGTTATAACGAAACATAATACCAAATAGTGGATGTTTCATAATCATTTTCATACTGAAACTATTGTCGTCTATGGGTCGCTCTTCTACATATGCACTGCCAAAAATAAGCCCTACGGGAATTGGAATATCTATATTAAATAACCGCCAAATGTAACCATTATCTCTAAATACGATAGCGCCGTCCTCTGCGGTTACTTTTAGTCGCATGCCAACACCAAAGCGAACAAACTCAATCACTTCATTATCCTGAACATGCTCCATATGTGATTTAAAGTGAAAATGGTGATTATCAGAAAATTTAAACACCCTATCCCAATACAAATTCGTATTGTTAGTACTGCTATTGTAGTTTACATCGATTGGAATATTGCGCCCTTTATATGGGACCACAGCCCCGAACAATACACCAAAGGGTATAAATAACTTAGCTAAAGGAGAGTGATATATTTCTGACATTGTCCCAGAAACACAAATATGGTCATTTGAAAATGGCTTTAAAAAATAATGCCGTTTAATAACGTCACCAAGATTATCCCAGTTTTCTTTTAATACTATCTGAAATATCGATTTATTCATGATTTCCCTATCGCTAAACGCTGATTTTTAATCATTTACTTTTATGACTTGAGAGTCTAAGTCATAAAGTAATGTATTAAAATCTTAAATATAAGTCTCTGTAAAAAAATATAATAAACAATCAGTTTTAATATGATCATTTTTTAAAAATAAAAAATCGGAAAAACATTACTATTGAGCTTTTACGGCTTCATTTAATTTAATTTATTTTTAAAAACACCATCCTATAAAACATTAAAATTAAGCGCGCATTCAGAATGCAATTTCACATTTATTTAAATTTACTTTTAAGTAACACATAATAATTTCAATGTCTTAGCTTAAATAAAAAGAAATTTAAATGACGAACAAGTTATGTTAGATTACGCCAATAAAAAGTATTTAATGGAATAAATAGCGTGTCATCAAATCCCGCATTCGAACTTAAAGTAAAACGTTTATTTCCCAAATCTGTATTACAAGAAATGTATGCCTCATTAGACTCAGATCCAGAACTTAGACAAGCTGGCGTTATTTTTGAAGCAGAAAAAGATAATATTTCTAAACTTTCAGTAAATCCAGCTATGTTGCTTATTAATCCCAATAGTAATTACGACCAAAAAGTATTAAGAGTTAGCTGTAGAGCAGATAAAAAAGTCATCTACATTAAGGAGTTTGTTCTCCCTAAACAGATGAAAGCTCAAGATAAAGTAGACAAGATAAACTCTTCAATATGGAAAGAGTCGAAAAATTCAATGATTTCATGCGCAGGGGCAGCTTCTGGTTGGGTACTAATACTCGTTGAAACTGGTGGAGGGGCTGTTACTGTTGGCGCTACTTGGGCTGCAATTCCTTTAACATTAACTTCAACTGCGGCTTCAACGTTTCAATGTGGCGTAAGTCTTGGTCGTGTATTTAACAGTTTAAACGGTAATGAAGAATATAATCAATGGCTTGACTCATCTCCTATGTTTTCAACTTTAATGGTTACATTAGACGTGATTCAAGTAGCTGATTTGACCAAAGCAGGTTTAGATGCTGGCTCTTTATTAATTAAATTTAAACAAAATAAAGCGCTTGGGCAAAATAAGCTATTAAAAATGTATCAAGGGATGACCCGTGAAAACCGTAAAAAACTCGCAGTAGAGATTTTAAAATTAAATAACCCTCGATTAGTTAAAAATCAAAAATTACTTAAACAAGTTATACGTGGGCAAACCCTTTTAGACGATGGTACTAAAGCAACAAAAGTGTACACCCAAGCACAAGTACAACGATTAATTAGAAGCTCTTTTTATAAAGCTTTTTTAACTCAAAAATCACTCGCTACCGGAGCTGGTACAGCTGCAACAATGTACGGTAGTGTAAATGGTTTACACAATAAAGTGAGCAATTCAGCAACCTATATGATTGGTATAACTACAGAGTGATATATGTTGTCTAAACTAAAAATAAAATATCTAGCTATTATTATAATTTTGATTGGGTTTTCTGTTGGCTTTTTTAATATTAGCAGGCCTAGTTTCAAACTCACTAATCATGAAGTTACTTATATACAAGATAAGCTCAAAAACGGTGAGTTATCGCCAAATATGGTAATAATACCGCCTGGTACAGGCACCATAGGCGGTGAAAACTTTCGTTCTTTTCAAGATGAAGCGCCAATTTTTGAAGCGACAGTAAAAGATAGCTATGCACTAAGTGAAACTGAAATTACCTTTGCGCAATATGATCAATTTTGTAAAACCGGCATACGCTCTTGCCCAAGCGATGAGGGCTGGGGTCGTGGTAAGCAACCTGTGATCAATATATCTTGGTTTGATGCCGTTGCTTATACAAAATGGCTAAGCAAAGAAACAGGCTATACATATCGATTACCAAGCGAAGTCGAATGGGAATATGCTGCTCGCGCTGGAACAAGTAGTAAGTTTTGGTGGGGTAATGAGTATAAACAAGGCATTGACCACTGCGATAGAGATTTAGGTGGTTGCCCTAAAGGCTCTGATTTAGGACACCCTTGGCAAGTAGGTATTTTAAAGCCAAACCCTTTTGGTTTATACGATGTAACCTCAAATGTTTATGAATGGGTGGAAGACTGTTACGTAGATAATCATAACAATGTAACGGGTACTACTGCTGCAAATAAAACTGGTGATTGTAATGATAGAACGGTGAAAGGTGCCAGTTGGACTATGCCACAGCCGCATGTACATCACTCACTAAGAATGGGCTTTACTATAAATGCAAGAGCCGACTCAATTGGGTTTAGAGTATTAAGAGAAATTAATAAAGACGAATTAAAGGATTAAAATGAACGTTGCGTGCCCAAATTGTAAAAGTAAGGTTGATAGTAAGGATATAAAAAATATAAATAAAAAAGGCATTTTCATTGAAAAGCAATGCCCTTCTTGTCAAGCATGGTTTTGTTTAAATAAAGCCCAAACACTTGTAAAAGCAGCTGGAATATCACTTTTATTAATAACTAGCTTATTGAATATTTTTAACATTAAAAGTGAATATAGTTTAGTTTTTTCAAGCGTTGGTTTTGTAGGGATATTGATAGCTATCATTATTACTTTTTTTGGTAAACATGAAACGGTTAAATAATAAAAGCAAAAAAAAGAAGTCCAAAGTAAAACACGCTGATATTAGTAATACAAGAATGCTATTGAATCAAATAGCATTCTCCTTGTTCTCTTTCTCTATAGGACTATTGCTTATAATAATCACGATAAAATCTATATATGACGGCTATGTTCTTACACCAACAGATTATCGAGTTGAATCTGAAATTTATTTTTTCTCGACCTCTCCATTTTCTTATCTTTTTAACCTGTTTTTTTACTTAGGGTCTGGGATCTTTTTATTAGCGGTTCCTTACCTAATTCGAGATATGTTTCCTCGTAAAAAAAATGATAAACCGAACAAAAAAGGCAAAAAGCAAAAACGATAACAACTAAATAAGACTTTATTTAGCTTTATACTTATGCAGTAACTCAAGCGGTATATGGCAATAATCGTCTATAAAGTTTGTTAGTCGGTCTTGGTGCTCAGGGTCGCTCGGTACGTAGTTAGTTAAAAGCTCTACCTGTACGACTATTTTATCTGCATCACTTCGCTGATTTATATAATTGCCAGCCACCACTAAATGGCTTTGATCTTCACTATAAATGGCAGTTCGGTATTTAGGTCCTACGTCTTCACCTTGCTTATTAATACTATACGGATCAATAATCTCAAAAAAGTAACCAATCAGCTCGTTTAGGCTAACCGTTTCGGTATTAAATATTACTTTTACGCACTCTGCATAACCATCATATTCGCCTTGGGTATTATCACTTGTGCCATTAGCACGCCCTGCTTCAGTGCTAATTACACCTGGCAAATGTTTTAAAAACTCTTGCACACCCCATAAGCAACCACCAGCAAAATAAATCATTTCTGAGTAGGTGTGATTTTTGTGTTGTTCGTTATTCATAATAAGCGTAACCAAAATTCAATTTATAAATTATTTAAAAAACTATAAAAACGATGACAGTAAATGATTATCAAATGCAGTTTTTTCTTATTAATGTACAATAACGCGAAAAATCGCAGTTGTTCAATCTAATTATTTTATCACGCCTGAAAAGTGTGTTCTGAATTTAATTGTTACCAAAATTGCATATAAAAAATGAGACACATAACATGAATAGTGCCACGCACTTTATACTGCCTGCGCTGCTATGCAGCGTTACAAACGTTGCCTACGGCGAAGTTAAAACTGAAAAGCCTACATCAATCGAACAAATAACAGTTGAAGCATCGCCCACTGCAAATAAATTACCTGTAGGTACATTTGACTCTCCTATATCTAATTTAGAATATGACCCGCGTGTTGATTTACAATCGCGCAATATGGCTGAGGCGCAAGCTGATGTAACTATTCGCGGCGGTATTTTTGAAAACACAGGCTTTAGAGTAGGCAGTGCTACCCTGCTCGACCCACAATCTGGTCATTACTTTGCTGAAATTCCTATAGCACCGCAAATGCTTACAGGTCCGGCTATTTTAACGGGTGCTGACAATGCTCTTAACGGCGTTAATAGCTCTGTAGGTACGGTATCGTTTGGCTGGAAACCGATTAACACGGGTGGCAGCGTATCGTTAGGTACTGGTACTAACGATTTTAACTTACAAAGCTTACACGCTGGTGTGAGTATGCCCCTTGAAGGAGCAAAAGATTGGACGCTTGGCTTTGAAGGTGAGTTTTCTCACTCACAAAGTGATGGCTCAATTGATAATGGCGACCACGATTTTACGCGTGCAGCGGGTCGTGTTCAATTAGCAAGTTCTGACTCTCAAACCGACCTATTTTTTGGCTCACAAGATAAGTTTTTTGGTTGGCCAAATTTGTACACTCCATTTGGCGTTAACGAAACCGAAGACTTAGAAACACGTTTACTTATGCTAAACCATAAGCAAAACTACGCAGATAATAGTCATTTTGAAGTGTCTGCTTATTATCGTAAGCATAACGATCATTATATTTTCTCGCGCGAGAACCCAAGCTCATTTGAAGCCTTTCACGAAACCGAGGTTAAATCGTTAGCATTGTCAGGTCGACATACTCAAAGTGATGTATTTGCAGTAAATTATTCAACACAGTTTATTGAAGATTCTATTGAATCAACCACGCTTGAAAACAACTTTACATCTCGAAACTATTATAAAGTTAGTGTACTACCAGAGTACAAAATAGCGCTTGAGGACAACCAGCAACTTACTATTCGTTTAGGTGCTGCTTTTGACGACACTAACAGAGACGACTCTGAAACGTCACTTATTGGTGATGTAACCTTAAAAACACAAAACAGCGAAGGTTTTGAGCGCACGTTTTATTTATCGTATGCGCAGGCAAGCCAAGTAGCCGGTTATACAGCAATTGGCGGCAGTGATTCGGGTGGCTTATTTAGAAGCAATTACAATCTTGAGCGCGAAACCACTAAAAACTTGGAGCTTGGTTTATTACTAGATGAGCAAAGTTGGCAGCTTAATTCGGCTATTTTTTATCGTAAAGATAATAACTTAACCGACTGGACGTTTAATTTTGATTCTACCTCGGCACGCTTTGCAAATCCTGTGGATATTGATACTACAGGTGTAGAATTTTTCGCAACCAAACACTTTGATACTACCGAAATTGTAGCGAGTTACACGTATCTTCATAAGTCAGAAAATTACGGTGCGGCAGATATTGATGCTAGCTTTTATGCATTAAATTTCCCTGATCACCGCATAACACTTGGCGCTGTTTGGAACCCTACCGATATTTTAGAATTTAGAATTGATAACGAATGGCGCAAGCAACACGAAAATGCACTGCGTGGTAGTGACGACGATGCTTTATTTACTCATTTAACGCTAAAAATGACACCACCTATGGTGAAAAACTTATTTATTACCTTAGCCGCAGATAATTTATGGGGTGAATCGTTTGAAGAAATACCAGGTACACCAGGGCGTGGTGAGCAATACACGCTAAGCGCAACGTATAGCTGGTAACCAGTAACGTAAGCAAGCTTCACGTCTACAAAACAGACTCAAACCTACACTTTGGCGGTAGACGCAGAGCTTGCTCGCGTGAAAAGCGCAGCTTTTAATTACTTAAAATAAATACTCACTAATAGATAAGTGTAAATATATGTGTATTTTAATAGCTCACTAAGTTAGCTCTTCGAGCTCTGTAATAAGCGCTAGAGCCTGTGCATTTGTTGATCCGCACACATCAAATGTGGCGCTAAAATCACTACATACTTTAGGTCGGCTTGAATCACCAAATAACTTACATAAATTACGTTCGTCCAACTGAATACAACGCTCTCCGGCCTTTTTACCATTTGGCATACCTGGAATGGGCGAACTAATACTGGGGGCAATACAACATGCGCCGCAGCCTAGCCTGCAACTCATAGATTCGGTTTTCATAATATCCTCTGTATAAAAAACATTTACTTTAATTCCTTTTTAGGAACGTAATTAGCCGCATGTTGAGTTGTAATGTACATATGTAATTCTTTGTTACATCTTAAAACAGCTTGTAAACACTTTATTGCGTATTATTGCTCTGTCACCACCAATTATGAAGGAATGCCTTGTGGCTACTACAAAACAAATAATACTCCCAATTGCTGTTTTAGCAGGCGGCATTGCGTTAGCTATAGCTTTTAAGATGATGAAACAGCCACCCGAAGAAAAGCCTGAGCAAGATATTCGCCCTTTAGTTGCAACACAAAGCGTACTTTTAGATTCTATAACGCTCGATGTTAAATCGTACGGCATTGTTAAACCAAAGGACCGTACCGAGCTGATAGCGCAAGTAAGCGGGCAAGTTATTTCGGTATCAGATCAATTTGTTGAAGGCGCGTTTGTAAAGCAAGGCGATATTTTAGCACGAATTGATGCAAATGATTACGAGGCAGACTTTATTGAAGCGCAAGCCGGTTTAGCACAAGCAAGCTCAGCACTTGAAATAGAACGCGCACAAGCACATGTAGCAAAAGCTGAATGGGAGCGTATTAAGTCAGATTCAAGCGAAGCTATCGCCTCAGAACTTTATTTACGTAAGCCACAATTAGCCGAAAAACTAGCTCGTTACCGCTCTGCTCAAGCAAGTGTTAAACGTGCTAGCCGTAATCTTGAACGTACTTATATTAAAGCTCCATATGATGCCATTATTAATGAGCGCACAATTAGCTTAGGCTCAGTAGTAAATCCTGGTAGCAGCTTTGGTGCATTAAGTGCAACCTCAGTTGCAGAGGTACGTTTACCGGTTGCCGACCAAGAACTACAATATTTAAAAAACGGCGGTGTAGGCTCAAACGTTACATTTAACGCAGAATATGCGGGTAAGCAAACAATGTGGCAGGCAATAGTAATTCGCACCGAAGGTGTGGTTGATCAAACAAGCCGCATGAGCTACTTAGTTGCACAGCTTGCAACACCTTATGGCGATAAAACACGCCCACTTCGTTTTGGGTCATACATTAACGCTACAATTGAAGGTCGCCCGCTTGATAACGCGATTATTGTTGCGCACCATTTAGTTAAAGATAATAAAATTGTCATTTTAAATGACGATTTAACATTGTCGTTTAAAACCCTCAATATTATACGCGAACAAAACGGCATGATTATAGCCAGTCAAGGGTTAAAAAATGGCGAGCAAATTGTTACCTCAGCGCTTGAGTATCCTACTGAAGGTATGGCAGTAAAAGTTGAAGATATTGTGCCTAATAAAACTGATGTAACTCAACTTGCGCTGAAAGAGGAATAATCATGAGCACTCGTGAAACAGGATTAATAGCATGGTTTGCCCGAAATCCCGTTGCTGCCAACCTACTAATGATATTTATATTAGTGGGCGGTATTTTAATGGCGATGACCATTCGCAAACAAATGTTCCCACAGTTTGAAAGTAACTGGATAAGCGTACAAGCAGTTTACCCAGGAGCTGCCCCGCAAGAGGTTGAAGAAGGAATAACCATAAAAGTTGAAGAAAACCTCGAAGGTATTGAAGGTATTAAACGCCTAATTACTTACTCTAACCGTGGTTTTTCACAAGCGTGGATTGAAATAGAAGAACAATACAATCCACAAGAAGTACTTGATGAAATTAAAGTACAAGTTGATTCAATAAACACCTTTCCTGCGGGGATGGAGCGACCTGTTGTTCGCCGCGATAAGTTTGAGCAAGAAGTAATGATACTCGCGCTTTATGGCGACATGAGTAACTACCAGTTAAAAGAGCTTGGCAACGATATAAAAGATGAACTGCAAGCACTGCCTCACGTTAACCTTGTTAATTTTAACGGCGGTTTAGAGTACGAAATTGGCATAGAAGTCAGCCCCGATAAACTGCGCGAATATGGCTTAACATTTAGAGATATTGCAGGCGCGGTGCAAAACTTTTCGGCCAATATGTCGGCGGGACAAATACGATCTGAAAACGGTTATATTTCGATGCGTGTTGAAAAACAAGCCTACCGTGGCTTTGAGTTTGAAAAACTGCCGCTTATTACCCTTGCTGATGGCGCACAAATTTATTTAGGCGATGTAGCAACCATTAACGATGGCTTTGAAGAAGGCCTGCAGTATTCAAAATATAATGGTAAAAACTCATTATCGTTTGAAGTTAATGCATCAAAAGATCAAGACATTACCGATGTAGCAAAAGTACTTAAAAGCTACATGGCCGCTAAAGAGCCGCTTTTACCTGCAGGCGTTAAGCTCTCTCCTATTGTTGATTTAACTTACTACCTTGAAGGTCGACTTGATATGATGGTCGATAACATGATTTGGGGTGGCTTGTTAGTAATGATAGTACTGGCACTATTTTTACCACTACGCTTGGCATTTTGGGTAATGATGGGTTTACCGGTGTCTTTTCTAGGTGCCTTTTTGTTTATGCCCATTGGCTTTTTAGATGTAACAATTAACCTAGCCTCACTTTTTGCCTTTATACTTGTGCTCGGGATTGTTGTTGATGACGCCATAGTTGTTGGCGAATCAGCCAGTGCCGAAATAGAAAAATACGGTCATACACTTGATAACGTAGTACGCGGTGTTAAACGTGTTGCGATGCCAGCAACCTTTGGTGTACTAACTACCATTGCTGCATTTTTACCACAAACACTCGCAACCGGCCCTGGTGCTGCTTTTTCTAAGGCCATTGGTGGCGTGATTATTTTATGTTTGATTTTTTCACTCATTGAATCAAAACTTATTTTACCTGCACACATTGCAGCAATGAACCCGCGTAAACCAAACCCTAAAAATCCATTGCATCGCTTACGTATGGTAATTGATAGTGGCTTAAAAGGCTTTGTGAATAACTACTACCTTCCTTTTGTTAGCCGCTGTATTCACTATCGCTATACTGTAATTGTCGGCTTTATGTGTTTACTTATTGTAAGCGCAGGTATGTTTGCAGGTGGTTTAGTTAAGTTTGTACCAAACCCAAAAATACCGCACGACTTTCCGCGTATTGATATAGAAATGAACCTTGCCTCATCTGAGCAAGCAACGCTTGAAACCGCACGTAAAATAGAAAGCGTGTTGTTAAAGGTCGATCAGCAACTAAAAGAACAATACGGTAAACCGATGATCCGTGACTTATCGGTAAGCCTGCGCGGGCGAACTGAAGCAAATATTATGGCTATTTTGGTAGAGCCTGATTTACGCCCTATCGACACCTTTGCCCTAAGTGCATTATGGCGCGAGCAAATGCCCGCTTTACCTGGCGTTAAAACCATGACCATTCAAGACAGTATAATGAATGGCGGTAGAGATGATGGCGACGTTAGCTTTAAACTTGAAGGCAAAAATGCTGACGAGCTAAAAGAAGTGGCTGGTAAATTAAAAGCCAAATTACAAACAATGGAAGGCGTTGGCGACGTAAACGACTCAATGCAAAGTGCCACCGACGAAGTGCAACTTGATTTAAAACCACTCGCTTACAGCATGGGTTTAACGCTTGCTGATGTCGCATCGCAAGTTAGCTTTAGTTACTACGGCTTAGAAGCGCAGCGAATATTGCGTGAAGGCGAAGAAATTAAAGTCATGATCCGCTACCCAGAAGACGAACGTAATTCAATTAGCGACATAGCAAGTGTGCGTATTATTACACCTACAGGCGCTGAAGTACCACTTAGCGAAATAGCCGAAGTTAAATTGGTTGACGGTGTAAACCGTATTCGTCGCGAAAACTCTAAACGTACAGTTAACGTTTGGGCTGCGGTAAATACCGACAAAGCCGAACCATTTGCGATTGCTGAGGAAATTCGCGATGAATACTTACCATCATTACTTAAAAGCTACCCTGGCGTTACAAGTGATGTAGCTGGCCGTATTCAAGAAGAAATGGATAGCGCTTCAGAGCAGCTTCGTGACTTTGGTATATCAATGATGATTATATTTGCCTTGTTAGCGATTCCGCTTCGATCTTACTCACAACCACTTATTATAATGTCGGTTATTCCGTTTGGTGTAGTTGGCGCTATGTTTGGGCATATGATTTTAGGTATGACCATGAGTAGCTTATCTATGTTTGGCATAATTGCTGTAGCGGGTGTGGTCGTAAATGATTCCCTCGTTATGGTTGATTTTGTAAACAAAGCACGCGCTGAAGGTGTTGCGATTAAGGATGCTGTAATGCAAGCCGGTGCTCGTCGCTTTAGAGCGATATTACTCACCTCAATCACTACTTTTATTGGTGTCATGCCAATTATTTTTGAAACGAGTTTACAAGCTAAAATTGTTATCCCAATGGCTGTATCACTTGCTTTTGGTGTGTTATTTGCCACAGTAATTACACTGATACTTATACCGTGCCAGTACGTTGCACTAGAGGACATTAAGCGTTTAATGCGAAAGAAAAATAAAAAGCCTTTAATAACAGATCCTCAACCAGCAGCTATACATGATTAACTGGTTATAAATAAGGTATCCCAACCATAAAAACTCAGCATATTATGCTGAGTTTTTTCTTTTTCGCTTTAGCTTAAATAAATGATCCTATTATTTAAGACATAAACTGCTCGTTTTTTATTCTTAATACGTTATGGTATTTAAATAATAAATAGACATAATAAAATTAAGGAACAGCCATGAATACATCTCCCTCTGATCACATTCCTCAAGAAGCCTTTGATTGGTATGACGAGTACGCCCACGGTTTAATGGACCGACGTACGTTTATGAAAAAACTCGGTGGCCTTGCTGCACTTGGCTTTTCGATGGCTGTACTTACATCAGCATTATTACCTAATTACGCACTGGCTGAACAAGTATCGTTTAACGATGACGATATAACGGCAACGTACGAAGAATTCGATTCGCCAGACGGACACGGTAAAGGCAAAGGTTACTTAGCAATCCCTAAAAATGTAGAGGGTAAGCTTCCTGTTGTACTCGTGGTACACGAAAACCGTGGATTAAACCCGTACGTAAAAGACATAGCAAGGCGTTTAGCTAAAGTGGGCTTTATTGCATTTGCACCCGACGCGCTTTTTCCATTGGGTGGCTACCCTGGTAATGATGATGAAGGACGCGCTATGCAAAAAACTATGGATCGCGCTAAAATTCAAAACGATTTTGTAGCCGCTGCACACTTTTTAAAATCGCATGCTAACAGTAACGGTAAGTTAGGCGCTGTCGGTTTTTGTTTTGGCGGCTACATTGTTAATTATTTAGCGGCAGTAGATAGCAACTTAATCAGCGCCGGAGTGCCTTTTTACGGCACTCCAGCCAGCGAAAGTTTACGTAAAAATATTAAAGCACCATTAATGATTCAATTGGGCGAGCTAGATAAACGTGTAAACGCGTCGTGGTCACAGTACGAACAAGACTTAAAAGCCAATAACGTTGAATACACTATGCATATGTATAAAGGGGCAAATCATGGTTTTCATAACGACTCTACAGGTCGTTATGATAAAGACAATGCCGAGCTTGCATGGCAACGTACCGTTGAGTTTTTTGATAAAAAGCTAAGTTAGCTAATAAAAAATAATGCCACTAGCTCTAAGCCGGTGGCATTATTAAAAATACTTGGTTTTTTATCAACTTTAAACTTTTTTGCTACGCATAACTAATAACGACAACAAGACGAGTAAATAAATACTCAAAGAGCCACCGCTGCTAGAGCCATCTTTATTTTCGACTTTTGCAATTTTTTCTTCTTTAACACGTGTTTTAAACCTTGCTAGTTCTGCATCTAAATTAGTACTCATATCACTAACCGCTAGATTAAAACCTTCAGCCGACTTTTCAGATAACGTTTCATCAATACCTATTGCTGTTGTTCTTTTTTCAAGTTTACTTATACCTGGTGCTCTAAATAGCATTTTTCTACTTTTAATATCAAAAACAGCTGTATCCACAAAGGTTTGAATTGTATTTTCATTACCTGGAATAACGTACATACCCACTATTGTCCAATAAAGTAAGGCTGCATTATTTTCATACGATTGCGTAACTTGATCATATGAAACCAGTGCCATTACATCTACATCGTAAAGCCTCCCGACTTGCTCGAGTGTTGCAAAACCTTCACCTCCTTTTAAATAGGTACTTGGTATAACTTCAATGCGGTCAATGTAATCATATTGTAGAAATGACTTTTTTACTTTTTCGAGTAATTCGACTTGGTTTTGGGTCTCTAACCCGTCTGGCTGCCAGTTTTTAGACGGTACAAATGCAATTCCGACGGTAACAGGGAGTTTTAAAACAGGTATTTCAGGTTTATAGGTAGAGCGGCTTTGTTGATCAGGATATAAGAAGTCCATTAAGCTACTAGATTGCGTATTTTTACCTGTATTGTTACTCATAAACGAACTACAAGAAGCAAGTAAGGTCGCCATAAAAATAATTATATATTTATTAAATTTCACATTTATTCCTTTTTATTTTTAATTTAATTCAGTTACGTGCCAAAGCTCACCCGATGGTCCCCATAAGTAAATAACGCTACCCCAAGGTTCTTGTTTTATACCCTCAAAGCGGATATCAAAACCGTTTAAATTACTAATGAGTTCGTATGCTTCATCTATATTTAACACACAAAGTTGCAGCATTAAGTTTTCAGCAAACGTTTTATTATAATAACGCTGTAAAAAGAACGTACATTCGCCAAAAGTACACACGCATAAATCATTTGAGGCATCTTCAATCTTAAATCCAAGCGCTTTATAAAAGCGCTGAGATTGCTCATAATTTTTACAGGGAATAAAACTTCTAATATCATCAACTTGCATAACTCTTCCTTAATTAGCTCAGTACGCTTTTATCAATAATTCCTTTATTTACCAACTGCTGCAGAATAGCTTGGGATTTTGCTCTGCATGCATCACGTAGTAAACGCACCGCTGGGGTTATTGACTGCCTACTTGGGCAAATAAGCCAAAGTTCACCATTAACATGTTGATAATTTGGCATAACAGTAACTACCCTGTCATTGAGTAAATCGTCGGCTATATCAAGTGCCGATTTTACAGCTAAGCCCTTACCCGCAACGCACCAGCGCCTGACTAAATCGCCATCGTTTGAGGCGCGCCTGCCATCCATTTTAACTTTATACTTTGATTCACCATCACTGAATTCCCACGTATTATTTATAATATCCTGCAACTGATAAAACAAACCTTGATGCGACGTTAAATCATCAGGATGCACGGGAGTCCCGTTTTGTAAGAGGTATTCGTGAGTTGCACATAATAAGCGCGGTACGTTACAAATTTTAAAACCATAAACACTTGCATCATTAGGCGAGCCATAACGAAGTGCTATATCAACTGAGTCACGATAAAAGTCGATATTACTATCACTTATATGGGTTCTTAAACTTAGCTTTGGATAAGTGTCCATGAGTTCATCAATCCATGGGATCACCAAGTTACGCCCTAAGTCAGATGAAAGTGCAACACGCAATTCGCCTTCTATTTCGTCGTGTTCACCTTTAAGGTTTTGTTTTGCGAGCTCAAGCACTGCTAAAGCCTGTTCACATTGTGGTATGTAGCGCTCCCCAGCAGCAGACAACCTCAAATGACGTGTTGTACGAACAAACAGCTCGCTACCAAGCGCTGACTCCACGCGTTTAATAGCGGCGCTTGCTGTGGCTGTACGCATATCTAACTTAGCCGCTGCGAGCGTAATACTTCTAAACTCAGCGACTTTTAAAATAAGTTTTAAATCTTCTATGTTCATATTATCTATTTATATTTGATAATGATTCAACGATTATGCGGTTTATCTACATTAAAGCAAGGTCTACTATATATCCATCAGCTAGCCAAAGCATGGCTTGCACCTTATACGTAAACAAATTAGGACATTTATTATGAAAGCTATTGGTTATAAAAAATCTCTTCCTGTTACTAATCCTAAATCGTTAATTGATGTTGAATTACCACAGCCAATTGCAACAGGTCGCGATTTATTAATTAAAGTTAAAGCTATTGCAGTTAACCCAGCAGATTACAAAGTGCGTGCATCTATGCCCCCTGCTGATGGTGAAGTAAAAGTTATTGGTTGGGATGCAGTTGGTGAAGTTGTTGCAATAGGCGATGCTGTAACGGCATTTAAACTCGGTGATGCGGTTTATTACGCAGGTGACATTACTCGCCCAGGTAGTAATGCAGAATTTCAATTAGTGGATGAGCGCATTGTAGGATTTAAACCGCAGAGCTTAAACGATGCTGAAGCTGCTGCATTACCCCTTACTGCAATAACAGCGTACGAATTATTATTTGAGCATTTAAACATTGTAAAACAAGCTGCTGATGCAACAACAAAATCAGACGAAGTTATTTTAGTAACAGGTGCCGCAGGCGGCGTTGGCTCTATTTTTATTCAACTTGCTAAAGCGATTACTGGCGCAACGGTGATTGCCACTGCATCGCGCGAAAGCTCTCAAGCATGGGTTAAAAAACTAGGCGCCGATTATGTCGTTGACCATACAAAACCATTACCTGCTCAAATTGACGCGTTAAACATTGGCTCGGTAACACATGTAGCAAGCCTGCATAGTACTGATACTTACTTTGAAGCGTACACGCAAGTGCTTGCACCATTTGGTAAAATTGCAATGATTGACGATCCTGAGTCATTAGATGTTAGCAAATTAAAAATGAAGAGTTTATCTCTACATTGGGAATTTATGTTTGCCCGCTCAATGTTTAATGCCAAAGATTTAATTGAGCAAAGTAAGTTATTAAATCATGTTGCCGATTTGATTGACCAAGGCTACATTCAAACCACGATTGGTAAAAACTTAGGCACTATAAATGCGGCTAACCTGCGTATTGCACACACAGAACTTGAAGAAGGTCGCTCTATTGGCAAAATAGTGTTGGAAGGTTTTTAATTCTATAAATATTACACGCCTTATTTATACCTGAATTGATTAAAGGCGCCAATGCAATTGGCGTCTCCAGCCAATATTTCGGGGTGGCTTTTGCTGTATTTATATTTATTAAAGAAACTATTACCTAATAATATTTGATAATGATTCAACCATATACCTGTTTATCATATTGTAATAATCCTCTACTATCCGCACATAGCTATATTGATAAGCCTTACGTTACGTAGATATATCGATTGTATTAAGTAAGTAGAGTGATTTAAAAGCACGATATTATTTTTGTAATAAATTTTTAAAAGGGTTTGTTTTTACTAAAACTGACTCAACATAGTAAATACTGGTAAAACACCTACTCAATGGAAAAACTAATGACTCACCCTATTATTAATGACTTAGAAAAGCGCTACACAGCAAAACGTTATGATGCAACGAAACGTGTATCTCAAGACGATTTAGCCGTTATTTACGAAGCTATGCGCCTGTCTCCTTCATCTATTAACTCGCAGCCTTGGAAATTCATCGTAATTGAATCAGATGAGGCTAAAGAGCGTATGCATAGTACATTTGCTAATAAATTTGCGTTTAACCAGCCACACATTAAAACAGCTTCGCATATAATATTATTTGCTCACAACCCTAAATATACCCGCGATGATTACGCACAAGTAATTGATGCAGATATTAAAAATGGTCGTACTAAAGCAGAAAATCGCGAACAAGCTTTTGGTGCTTACGCGTTTGTTGATATGAATACTGATGAGCAAGGCAATAATGAAGAGTGGACTAAAGCACAAACTTACATTGCTTTAGGTAACACTATGCATGCAGCTGCACGTTTAGGCATTGACTCTACTCCAATGGAAGGCGTAGATGCCGAGCTGATTGGCGAAGTTTTTGAAAAAGAACTTGATGGTTACGTATGCGACGTGGCATTAGTAATTGGCTATCACGATAGCGCTGAAGATTATAATGCTAAATTACCTAAGTCTCGCTTAGCAAAAGAGCAAGTTATTCAGGTTTTATAAGTAATACGTTATAAACTTAAATGATAACAATATTAAAAAACCACTTATTTAAATAAGTGGTTTAATTTAATGAATAAGGTATAGAAAGTAAGCAATAAAACTATATCAATCTTATAAGTTAATACTGGAGGTATTGTTGATAAAACTTTGTGTCTAAACCAATATCAGGACACACTACAGCTCCATCTACCACTTTAGAGAGAGAAAATTTATTATTTACGACTATAACACCCTGATGTTCCAATGAACATTTATCACTCTCTGTAACTGACCAACCTTTTAATTCCGCTAACTTAGCAGGGGCTCCAGAAATAATATAAATTTTTGTTTCACCAAATTGAAGAAAATCTCCCTCATCATTTATAGTTTTAACTACCGAGCATGGAGGTGACAACTGAAGTGTTTCACTATTATTGTCCATTGAAACTTCGCAAATTTCAGCATCTAAAAGTATAGCGGCGTGTACATTTGTACATGAAAGCAAGAGTAACGCAGAGCTAAAAATTAATTTATTTTTCATACTAAAATCCCCCAAAACCAGATCTCATCACCTAAATTCAGCCAAACAGGTTACTGCATGCTAATGTGCTGCAGCACGTATTAAGGTCACCTTACTATGGTGAGTAAAAGTATTAAACAAAAAATAGAGCTATAAAACAATTGCATTACAGTGAAAGAAAACACATCGTCGGTCACGGTCACTATACCGTGCCTAGCGAGTGTCCAGCCATAACGAAAAGAATGTAATAAAGGCAATCCCATCATAATTAAAAGTACTGCGCTATAAAAAAGATTAATCGTACTTAAAGCAGGCCGTTCATTTAGTAACACCAAGGGTAAACTGACACACAAACCAAATAAAAATACTCCAGCTATTCTTTTATTAGAACTGCTTATTTGCTGTAATATTTTATCAGCCTCAGCCTCTTTTTCTATCGCATCATTATAGTGTTTGAATTCGTTTTCTCTTTTTAAAAATTCAGCCATTAATGCCTTGAAATTCTCAGGGTATTTATCTTCATCTATATTAGCTTTTACATCGAGCAACTCTTCAAGTGTATAGTGTGAATAATCGACTTTAATGGAATAGTTCCTTATAAGGGGCTGTTTATAGCGGCTGCAGAAAGTGCAATTCCTTCGCTAATTTTGTTAAATAACGTCAATAAAAACAAATTATTATTTTTTTAAGAGCAAGTTAGACCCATAAAAAAACACGCAACAGCTGCGTGCTTTATAATATATCTAAGGCTAATAAAATAGTAATTTAACCTACTTGAAGCTGTGCAGCCTGAATGTATTGCACTAAATCTTCAATAGAAACCACGGTCATATTATGTTTATTAGCATAATCACTCACTTCAGGTAAGCGCGCCATTGAACCATCGGGATTTGTTAGTTCGCATATTACGCCAAATGGTTTTAAGCCGGCAAGCTGCATTAAATCAACGGATGCTTCGGTATGACCACGACGAACTAATACGCCACCCGTTTGTGCTTTTAAACCAAATACATGCCCTGGGCGCGATAAATCACTTGGTTTGGCGTTATCGGCTGTCGCTGCTTTTACAGTTGTTACTCTATCAGCAGCAGACACGCCTGTTGTAACGCCATGCTTAGCTTCAATAGTGACTGTATAAGCGGTGTTATTTTGACTCGTATTGTTAGCTACCATTTGCGGTAAGTCGAGCTGTTTAATGCGCTCCTCCCCCATGCATAAGCAAACAATACCGCTGCCTTCGCGGATCATTTCGGCCATTTGAGAAGTCGTTAAATGCTCAGCTGAAAATACAAAATCGCCTTCATTTTCACGGTTTTCGTCATCAACAACAAGTACGCCTTGCCCTTGCTGTAGTGCAGCAATTGCGCTTTGTACGCGGATATGGCTTTCGCCGAATTGAGTAAGTAGAGACTGAATCATCATTATATTCCAAATAAAAAATAATAGATTCAGGACTGTGAAAGGATCAGTAATATATCGCTTTAAATTTAAAACGATCACTACCAAAATAGCTTAAATAAAATAACAAAAAGCACGCAGCAAAAAGCAGCGCACAGTGTCATACCAACTGCATTAAATTAGTGACCTATTACTGCGCTAAAAAAATAGCTCACTTAACGCGATACAATGATCGTGTCTTTAATAAAATTGGTATTAGTATAATAAGCCATATTCTCTTTCATCCGGACTGTAACCGTCGGCTCTGGCATCTCACCAGATCTGCTTGACCTTTACTTAACCTAATTACTGTGAAAATAAGTTAAATAAAGCGCTCGCGGGCTCGTTTAAGTTATAAATAACATTAAACATACCGCCGGTGGGGAATTTCGCCCCGCCCTGAGAATGTACTTTTATAACTAAAGCGCTATAAATGCCGGCTTATTATACCCTTTAACTTAATTACTTATCAAAGGTAAGTGAATAAACTTCTAACAAAGCTCGGTATTTAATGAGGCTTTGACTACTTTACCTTCATTTATGTCAGCGGTGATTGTACAAGTAGCGCCATTTACTAAATTCAAGTTAGGTGGAACATGACCAATATCAGCATCAATAATTACAGGGAATAAACACCCCCCTAGTGCAACGTCAAGCGCGTGGTGGTAATCAAATGAAGCATCTTGCCCTTGAGTAATTTCGCTACGACCAATAATAATGCCGTTTATATCGTCAAAAATACCTGCTAATTTTAATGAAAGTAAAAACCGTGCAACGGTTGTTGGTGTCAACTCTGAGTTTTCTAGGTATAAAATAAGCCCTTCGGGTGCGCTATTTTTTTTAAATTCATGTATTGCCAAAAATGGAGAGTCGAGTAATAACCCTACAGTATCAAGACACCCACCAAATAAACGTCCTGACATTTCAATAGTACGTTCATCAAAATAATTTAAACACTGCCACTGAGTAACCTCAGTGTGTTCAAACAATGTATTGGGATTTTGTGCGTAATCAGGTCTGTTTTTTTGATAATGAGATGACGGAGCTTGCTCAAACTTGCTGCCAGCTTCGTAGCTTAGTGTTTCAAATATTTGCAGGCAATAAGGGCTTTTTTCGTTTGGGTGGAGTTGCATTAGATTAGCGCTGTGTAGCGTTGCCCATTGGCATTTAGCCGTGAGTGCACATGCAATAGTACTTACATCAGAAAACCCAACTAACCATTTAGGCTTTGCTTCTTTAATGGCGTTAAAATCAAGAAAGGGTAATATTTCCATTGCTAACTCGCCACCAAAAGGAGGCATTATGGCGTCTATTTCATCATCTAATAAAAAGCCCATTAGTTGATCTGCATGGGCTTTTGCGTTTAATTGCGCTCTTGGTTTGTTTTGTCGTAAAAACTCGCCTTCAACAACCTTATATCCTCGATGTTTGAGTCCATTTATAACTATGTCTAACCGTTCATGATATTTAGCTTTTACACCCGCAGAAAGCGAGCACACTGCTATTTTTGATCCTACATTTAAGGGTGCTGGATAGAGTATATTAGCCATATTTTTTCCTTTTTAGAGAATATGTTAATACCAATTACGTTAGATTGGTGATCTATTTTAGCGAAAAGAAAATAGCTCATTAACAAGGCGAAAATCATGACATATAGCTGTTCAATATAAATAATTTTTATCGCCGCTAGTAAGTTATTCAATGCGCTAGAATATATACGTCTTTAACAATATCGGTATAAGTACCTACTATACCAACATAGACCATATTTATAGAATATGAATACTGTACGAGCGCGTTTACCATTAAAGGTTAAATTACAGACATAAAAAAACCGATGTAATTACATCGGTTTTTATTTAAAACGTTAAAGTGAGTTATACGTTAAAGATACTCAACTTCAATGATTTCGAACTCAACAATACCTTTTGGCGTTTGAATAGACACTGCGTCGTCCATTTGTTTACCAATTAAGCCACGTGCAATCGGTGAGTTAACAGATATTAAGTTGTTTTTAATACTTGCTTCATCATCGCCCACAATACGGTATTTTACTTCAGCATCGGTTTCTACATTTACAATAGTTACCGTAGTGCCAAAAATAACTTTACCGGTATTTGGCATTTTAGTTACGTCAATTATTTGAACATTTGAAAGTTTAGCTTCAATTTCTTGAATTCGACCTTCACAAAAACCCTGTTGCTCACGCGCAGCGTGGTACTCAGCGTTTTCTTTTAAGTCACCGTGTTCACGCGCAACAGCAATGTCGGCGATAATTTTTGGACGGGTAACTGTTTTTAATTCGTTAAGCTCTTTACGCAGTAAATCTGCGCCACGAACTGTCATCGGAATTGATTGCATACTTTTCTCACTTTACACCAAGGCCTTAGTTGGCCTTGGCACATTTCCTTAGTTCAATCGCAGGTGTAGCTCTTGAACTGACGTCACTTTACTACGGTCATCTGCTTTGTTAGCAGTACAGTTAGCGAATGCCGCGTTCAAGGTTGTCGTATAGTTGGTTTTATTTTGCAATGCACCACGACGTAACACCTTCGAATCTTCGATCGCTTGGCGACCTTCGGTGGTATTGACGATATAGCTGTACTCTTTATTCTTGATATAATCAAGAATATGTGGGCGGCCTTCATATACTTTGTTTACACGTCGTACTTCAATGCCAGCTTCTTCAAGAGCTTGTGCCGTGCCACCAGTTGCGTCAAGTTCAAAACCTAAGTCGGTCATGATTTTGGCTAATTCAACAATACGTGGCTTATCGCTATTACGAACAGATAATAACGCGCGACCACCGCGTGGTAAAGTATTGCTTGCACCTAATTGTGCTTTTGCGAATGCTTCGGCGAAAGTATCACCAACACCCATCACTTCACCTGTTGAACGCATTTCAGGACCACGGATTGGATCCACACCCTGAAACTTAGCAAATGGTAAAACAACTTCTTTAACGCTGTAGTAAGGAGGGATCACTTCTTTAGTAATGCCTTGGCTTGCTAAAGACTGCCCTGCCATACAACGTGCAGCTACTTTTGCAAGCGCAACACCGGTTGCTTTAGATACAAACGGTACAGTACGTGCAGCACGTGGGTTAACTTCGATTAAATACACTTTGTCTTCTTTTACTGCAAACTGTGTATTCATCAAGCCAACAACACCAAGCTCAAGCGCCATGTCGGTTACTTGCTTGCGCATTACGTCTTGCACTTCTTGTGATAAAGAATGTGCAGGTAATGAACATGCTGAGTCACCTGAGTGAACACCCGCTTGCTCAATGTGCTCCATAATACCGCCGATAATTACTTGTTCGCCGTCACAAATTGCGTCAACGTCAACTTCAATCGCGTTATCTAAAAAACGGTCCAGTAATACAGGTGCTTCGTTTGATGCTTGTACAGCTTCGGTCATGTAGCGACGTAAATCATCTTCGTCGTATACAATTTCCATTGCACGACCACCTAGTACATACGACGGACGTACTACTAACGGGAAGCCAATTTCAACTGATTTAAGTAATGCTTCTTCGGTTGAAGTTACTGTTGCATTTTCTGGCTGAAGTAAGTTTAAACGCTCAACAAGTTGTTGGAAGCGTTCGCGGTCTTCTGCACGGTCAATCGCATCAGGTGAAGTACCAATCACTGGTACGCCATTTGCTTCAAGCTCACGCGCTAGTTTAAGTGGTGTTTGACCACCGTACTGCACGATAACGCCTTTTGGCTTTTCAACACGTACGATTTCAAGTACGTCTTCAAGCGTAATTGGTTCAAAGTATAACCTGTCAGATGTATCGTAATCGGTAGATACCGTTTCAGGGTTACAGTTAACCATAATAGTTTCGTAACCGTCTTCGCGAAGCGCAAGCGAGGCATGTACACAACAGTAATCAAACTCAATACCTTGACCGATACGGTTTGGACCACCACCAATAACCATGATTTTATCACGATCTGTTGGATTAGCTTCACACTCTTCATCGTAAGTTGAATACATGTAAGCAGTGTCTGAGCTAAATTCTGCAGCGCACGTATCAACACGTTTGTATACTGGCACGATGTTTAATAAATGACGTTTTTTACGAATTTCAGCTTCAGATACACCTGCAATTTCTGCTATACGCGGATCTGCAAAGCCTTTGCGCTTAAGTTTACGTAGGAAGTCAGCATTTAAACCCGCCATGCCTACTTTCGCTATTTTTGATTCGTCTTTTAAAATGTCTTCTATTTGTACTAAGAACCAGCGGTTAACTTTAGTCAGTTCGTAAACATCATCAACGCTCATGCCATGGCGCATTGCATCAGCAATGTACCAAATACGCTCAGCGCCTGGCTCGCGTAGTTCACGAATTATTTTTTCTTTTGCTTTAGGGTCATCAAGGGCAACTATCGGGTTGAATCCCGTTGCACCCACTTCAAGACCACGTAATGCTTTTTGTAACGACTCTTGTTGGTTACGACCAATTGCCATTACTTCGCCAACTGATTTCATTTGCGTAGTTAAACGGTCGTTAGCACCGGCAAATTTTTCGAAGTTAAAGCGAGGAATTTTTGTTACAACGTAATCGATTGAAGGCTCAAAAGACGCGGGTGTTTTGCCACCGGTAATGTCGTTTTGAAGTTCATCAAGTGTGTAACCTACTGCTAGTTTTGCTGCAATTTTAGCAATTGGGAAACCCGTTGCTTTTGATGCTAGTGCAGATGAACGTGATACACGTGGGTTCATCTCAATGATAACCATACGGCCATCTTCAGGATTAATACCAAACTGCACGTTAGAACCGCCAGTTTCTACACCAATTTCACGTAATACTGCCATAGAGGCGTTACGCATAATTTGGTATTCTTTGTCGGTTAGCGTTTGCGCTGGTGCAACGGTGATTGAATCGCCAGTGTGAACACCCATAGGGTCAAAGTTTTCAATGGTACAAACAATAATACAGTTGTCGTTTTTATCACGTACAACTTCTGTTTCGTACTCTTTCCAACCAATCAGTGATTCATCAATTAGTAATTCGTTCGTTGGCGATAAATCTAAGCCACGCTCACAAATTTCTTCAAACTCTTCTAAGTTATACGCCACACCGCCGCCGGTGCCGCCCATAGTAAAAGAAGGTCTGATAATACATGGTAAACCAATGCGCGTTATGATGTCTTTGGCTTCATCCATAGAGTGAGCAATCTCAGCACGAGGACACTCTAGACCAATGTTTTTCATTGCGATATCGAAACGTTCGCGGTTTTCTGCTTTGTCGATTGCATCGGCCGTTGCACCAATTAGTTCAACGCCATGTTTAGCCAATACACCGTGCTTGTCTAGTTCAAGCGCACAGTTTAATGCCGTTTGACCACCCATTGTAGGCAGTACTGCATCTGGCTTTTCTTTTTCAATAATTTTTTCTACCACTTCCCAGTGAATTGGTTCGATGTATGTTGCATCGGCCATATCAGGGTCGGTCATGATAGTTGCAGGGTTTGAGTTAACTAATATAACTCTGTAGCCTTCTTCTCTAAGTGCTTTACACGCTTGAGCACCAGAGTAGTCAAATTCACAAGCTTGACCAATTACAATTGGGCCTGCGCCTAAGATAAGAATGCTTTTTATGTCGGTACGTTTTGGCATTATTACTCCAGTTAAATTAGTGTTTACGCGCTTGCATCAAATCGATGAAGTGGTCAAATAATGGGGCTGCATCGTGCGGACCAGGGCTTGCTTCAGGGTGACCCTGGAAGCTAAACGCAGGTTTATCTGTACGATGAATACCTTGAAGCGTTCCGTCAAATAACGATTTGTGCGTGGCACGCAGCGTACTTGGCAGGCTTGACTCTTGAGCTGCAAAACCATGGTTTTGAGCTGTGATCATAACTACATCGCGGTCTAGGTCTTTAACTGGGTGGTTAGCGCCGTGGTGGCCAAATTTCATTTTTTCTGTTTTAGCACCTGAGGCAAGGGCTAATAACTGATGACCTAAACAGATACCAAAAATAGGTGTGTCGGTTTCTAAAAAGGTTTTAATTGCATCAATAGCGTAAGTACATGGCTCAGGATCGCCAGGGCCATTAGATAGGAAGATACCATCAGGGTTTAAAGCCAGTACGTCAGCGGCAGAAGTTTGCGCTGGTACTACTGTAAGTTTACAACCACGGTCTACAAGCATACGTAGAATATTACGCTTTACACCGAAGTCGTAGGCAACAACATGAAACTTTTCATCAGCAGCATCAAGGGTTTTAAATCCTTCGCCTAATGTCCAGCTTGATTCGCGCCACTCAAAATTTTCCTTGGTTGAGACAACTTTTGCTAAATCCATACCTTTTAAGCCTGGGAAGGCTTGCGCGGCTTGTAGCGCTTTATTTTCGTCTAGCTCGTCACCGGCAATAATACACCCGTTTTGTGCGCCTTTATCACGCAAAATTCGAGTTAACTTTCTGGTGTCGATGTCCGCAATACCTAAAATATTACGTTCTTTTAAGTAATCATCTAACGATTGCTCGTTACGGAAATTACTCGCTAGCAGTGGCAAATCACGGATCACTAGGCCTTTGGCCCAAATTTGATTCGCTTCTTCGTCTTCGCTGTTGGTACCCGTATTACCGATATGTGGGTACGTCAAAGTTACGATTTGTTCCGCGTATGATGGATCAGTCAAAATTTCTTGATAACCAGTCATAGACGTATTGAATACTACTTCACCGACTGACATGCCGTCAGCGCCGATTGCAGTACCGCGAAACACTGTGCCGTCTTCTAGGACTAACAGAGCGGATTTAGTCAAGTTAAACCTCCTAACAGTAAAAAACGGGAGTAAGCAATTGCTTAACACCCCGCCAATACCCAGAGGGATCGTCAAAACCAGATTTCTGTGAGCTTAAATTGTTTTACGCAGTCTTAAATGATGCAGATGTAAAGCATTCAACCTTCAATCATTTTTTCTTGCCTAAAACTATTTTTATTCCCACTGAAACCCCGGATTTACTAGCCATTTGGGTATAATTGGAAACACGCATTTAGTAATTTTTGGCAAATTGGCTGCATATTACATTAAGTTGCCTTTTAGGTCTAATACTATTTAGTAAATTGTAATAAACAAGTGACTTTAGGTGAAATTAGACCCAAACAGCTAAAAAGGTAACTAAACTACTTTAGATCTAGCACATCTTGCATATCATAAAGTCCTGCTGGTTTATTTTGCAACCAGCCTGCAGCTCTTATAGCGCCTAGTGCAAAGGTCATTCTTGAACTTGCCTTATGGGTCAATTCGAGCCTTTCGCCCATTGTAGCGAAGTATGCAGTGTGTTCACCTACTATATCGCCCCCTCTTAGCACCGAATAACCAATCTCATTTTGCGATTTAGCTGTTTCTACTTGGCTTCGGTCATATACGGCAACATCGTCGTGATTCCAACCTTTCGCTTGCGCGATTGACTCACCTATTGCCAGTGCAGTACCCGATGGCGCATCAATTTTATGGCGATGATGCGCTTCAAATATTTCGATATCTAAATCGTCACCAAATTTAGTTGCTGCTGTTTGCACAAGGTTAAGTAATACATTCACGCCAACACTGTAGTTTCTAGCAAACACAATAGGAATATATTTAGCTGCATCGTGTAAAAGTGCCATATCGTCGCTTGTTAAACCCGTAGTACCAATAACCATAGGGATTTTTTGTGCTACAGCGGTTTTTAAATGGTTTTTCATACCAGCGGGAAGTGTAAAGTCGATTAAAACATCTACATTATCTATTGTACTTTCGTCGCTAAAGCTAACATTTTTATCGGCTGCACTATTTATCTGATTTACATCAATTCCCAATAACGGCGAACTGCTACGAACGTATGCACCTGTAAGCTGTGTTTGCTCTTTAATTGTCGCAGCTTCTAATAGAGCTAAGCCCATTCTGCCGTTAGCACCAAAAACACCTATTCGATTTGTAGTCATTGTTTTACCTAATTTAAATTTGAATCCGTTTTTTACTAATCTGAGTATATATCCGGAGCACTGCAAATACGCGCTTGGGCATTTTTATGCAGTTGGACAAATATTAATCGCTGAAAATAGCGTTACTTTGTAGATATTATCTAAAAGTCATGCAATAGTCAGGTAAGCTTTTAATTTAATAATAATAACAATACCAGTTTACTTTAGCCATCTATACATTTAAACTTCTCTTTCGCGTCGATTTGGTCTTTGGCTTGCGGGCGCTGCACTCTCCTAATTTTGTTAATGATTAACATAGTAGGTAGATTTGCTAAATTCAGCTAAAAGAGGAATTTTTGGCTGTTGTAAATTAACTGGTTTCGAGGATTATGATGCAGCCATCATTTAACAAAAACAAAGCAATACTTTCTTTACTACCCCTTTTAACCTTTGTAGCACTATTTTTAGGCTCAGGTTTATATTTGCAATCTCAAGGGGTTGATTACGCTTTTTATCAACTTCCTGCTCCAGTGGCTATATTACCGGCCATTATGCTTGCGTTTATTTTAAATAAAGGCACGGTAAACGAGTGTGTAGAGACCTTTATTAAAGGTGCCGGACACAACAATATTATTACCATGTGTTTAATCTACTTACTTGCAGGTGCGTTTTCTGCCGTTGCCAGTGCAACCGGTGGTGTAGATGCGGTAGTAAATGCTGGCTTATCACTTATTCCACCTTCGCTATTACTTCCTGGTTTATTTTTAATTGCAGCGGTTGTATCTACTGCAATGGGTACGTCGATGGGAACAATTGGTGCTATTGGTCCTATTGCTTATGCAGTATCCATCAAAACAGGTATCGACCCTGCGTTAATGGCCGGTACGATTGTATCTGGCGCTATGTTTGGCGATAACTTATCAATTATTTCCGATACCACTATTGCAGCCACTCGTACACAAGGCTGTGAGATGAAAGACAAGTTTAAAGAGAATCTTAAAATAGCAGTACCCGCTGCAATACTAACTATTGGCTTGTTGTTTTATTTAACACCTGCAGCACAAGTAGTTGAAACCAAAGATTACGATATTTGGTTAGTACTTCCTTATGCCTTTATTTTAGTGTTAGCCGTTGCTGGCTTAAACGTATTTGTAGTGTTATTTAGCGGTATTATTTTTGCTGCACTTATGGGCTTTACAGGAAGTTATGAGGGCGCAAGCTTTGTAAAAGATATTTACAAAGGCTTTACCGACATGCAGGAGATATTTTTACTCTCTATGTTTATTGGTGGATTATCTGAATTTATTCGCATTAATGGTGGCCTTGATTATATTGCTCATAAGATTCAGGCAATTACAAAAATCATTGCAAAATGGCATCGTAAAGTGGCTGATCAATTAGGTATTGCAGCTTTAGTTATGACAAGTAATATGTGTATTGCTAATAACACGGTATCAATTATTGTCGCGGGTCCTATTGCTAAAAAGCTTGCTGACGACGGTGAAATAACTGGTAAACGCTCTGCAAGTTTACTTGATATATTTGCCTGTGTAACACAGGGTTCTTTGCCATACGGCGCCCAAGCATTGTTATTAGGTGCTACGTTTAAAATTAGCCCGTGGGAAGTATCAACGTCTTCTTATTACTGCTTTATTTTAGCATTTACTGCAATTGCAATTATTTGCTTACGCCGTAATAAAGCTTAATACGTTAGCATTTATATGTTGCAGCTTAATAGACAGCTGCAACATATGTTAATTTAACACTCAACAAATCAATCACTTCTGCTATAATTTCGCTTTTCGCGTGCCACTAAATTTATAGTTAAAAATTCTTATGAAAATTAAAAATGTACTCCCTCTTCTTGCTTTATCTACCTGTGTTTTTACTAATCCAACATTTGCTGCTAATTGGAGCAGTACAGCGTTGCATATTAATAATGGCAATCAAAAAAATCCGTTTACTGAGCAAAAGTCCGATACCACTGTGTATTCAGTCCAACATGCATCTGGCTACGACTACGGCGATAATTTCTTCTTTATTGATTACAGTAAAGACGATATAGATGACGATTATCAGGATGCTGATTTTTATGCAGAGTGGTATTCAACGATTAGCTTATCAGCCATTACAGGTAAAAAAATAAGTTCTGGTGCATTATTAGATGTTGGTCTAACCGCAGGTATTAACGTAGCAGGCGATGCAAAAGTAATGAAATACCTACCTGGTGTTAAGTTAAGTTGGGATATACCTGGATTTTACTTTTTTCAAACGCTAGTCACTGCCTACATTGATGATAGTGAAGGCGTAGCAAAAGGTGGTGCACCTATTGAAACAAATAGTTGGATGTTTGACGCCGCCTTTGAATATCCTTTCACTATTGGCTCACAAAAGTTTAGCTTTAAAGGTCACGCAGAATATATAGCAGAACGTGAAGACGAGTTTGGTAACAAGGTACGTGCGTGGATACTTGCACAACCAATTGTTACTTGGGATTTAGGTCACGCTTTTAAAATGAAAGAAAACACCCTACTTTTAGGTATGGAATGGCAATACTGGCATAACAAACTAGGAACAGATGTAACTGAGTCAGTTCCACAAATCCATGTTGAGTGGACATTTTAAACATAAAGATTCAAACACTTACAATAAGCGAAGCCTCATTTAGCTTCGCTTTTTTATGCTTTAAATTTAAATAACCCTTGATCATTATAGAGCGCCAATTGAATAGCACTTAAGATTTAGTTATTGTGATACTTTATTTTGAGCCTTACCTAATGCGGTTCATGTTTTTATCCTTAATAGGAGTAACGAATGTCGTCGATTAAAGTTATTTGTTTTTCTACTTTATTATTAATAACAAACAATGCCTTAGCAGGTACATCTCAAGATACATCTACCCTTTCCTATGATGCACTTTTAAGTAATTATGACTACGATTTTAAAGTGAATTACTTTGCACTTGAGTCACAAAAACAATCATTAAAAATGGCTTATATTTACTTAAAACCAACAAAAACCGATATGCCTGTTGTTACACTTATGCATGGAAAAAACTTTAATGCTGACTACTGGACAACAACAGCCCAGTACCTTCAATCATTAGGGTATGGAGTGTTAATTCCTGATCAAATTGGTTTTGGTAAATCGTCCAAACCAACGGACTACCAGTATTCGTTTGCAACTCTTGCCCACCATACACATGCATTAATGGATTCGCTTAATATAAAAGAGTCGATTGTATTGGGGCACTCAATGGGTGGAATGCTAGCGAGTCGTTTTGCATTAATGTATCCAAATACTACAAGTAAATTAATTTTACTGAACCCTATTGGACTAGAAAACTACCTGCAATATGTTGATTACAAAGATACTAACTTTTTCTATAAAAACGAATTAGCAAAAACACCTGAAGGTGTAAGAAATTACCAGCAAAAAAATTATTATGATGGGAAATGGAATGCAACATATTCAGCTTTAACTGACTTTATAACAGGGCAAATACAAGGTCCAGATAAAGAAAAAATGGCATGGGTAAACGCTAAAACATACGATATGATTTTCACTCAACCTGTTATTACTGAATTTAAAAACTTTACAGTACCCGTTAAATTAATTATTGGTACACGAGACAGAACAGGTCCTGGTCGTAACTGGAAAAAAGACGGTGTTAACTACGAGCTTGGTCGATACGATAAATTAGGTAAACAAGCCGCTGCGCTGATCCCTGACGCACAGTTGTTTGAACTTGATAACCTAGGGCACTTACCTCAAATAGAAGATTTTGAACGCTTTAAAGGCGTATTTGAAAAAGCACTTAGCACTAAATAATTATTTATTGATAGTAATTAAAAATCCCCCTGTAAGTAAGCTACTTACAGGGGGATTTAAATTTATATAAACTAAGTTACAGCTTACACTGTGGGTTTTTTCCCTGTGCTTTAGCTGTGCTTTGTTCACCAAGCGCTTTACTCATTTGCGCTTGTAAATTTTTAATACGATTACTTGGTGCTGGGTGAGTTGATAAAAACTCAGGTGTTGTACCACTGCTCGCAGCACTCATGTTTTGCCAAAGCGTTACCGATTCCTCTGGGTTAAAGCCGGCTTCTGCCATTAAATCTAAACCAATTTCATCTGCTTCAGACTCATGTGAGCGGCTAAATGGTAAAACCACACCATATTGAGCGCCTAAACCTAAGCCTTGCATTATTTCGTTACGGTATTGAATATTACCCATTTCAAGTGCAGCACTGCCAAGTTGCATACCGGTATCTAAAATTGAGCTTTGTGAAACACGCTCATTTGAATGCTCAGCAATAACGTGACCTACTTCATGCCCTAACACTGTCGCTAGCTGGTCTTGGTTAGTTGCTATTTTTAACAAACCAGTGTGTACACCAATATAGCCACCTGGTAATGCAAATGCGTTAGCAGATTCATCTTCAAACACAACCACTTCCCAATTTTGAGAAGCATATTCTTTTGGTAATACAGCAACCACTTTTTCAGCAATGCAATTTACGTAAGCATTCGTTTTAGCATCAGTATTAACGGGCTGACTTTTTTTCATTTCAGCAAAACTTGCAGTGCCCATTTCACTCATTTGTTGATCTGAATAAAGTGCTATTTGCGTACGTCCTGTTGGAGATGTTTTGCAACCTGCTAGAACCGCTGTCGCTAATATTGCAATTACCAATTTTTTCATCGTGTTTCTCTTAAATCATTATTTTCATTAACTGTAGAATAGCAAACACGGTGCCAGTTTAAAATCTTTGCTTTATGCTAATTACATTAAAAGTCAGTTGCTGCAAACAAGCTGAATAACCTATTAATAGCGCTAAATATACTCTTACATAAATGTTTTATTTTGCATTAGAACCAATTTACTCAAAAATACTAAATTGTGTTTATTATTATATTGATATTTGAGATAAAGCTATAAAGTTAGCAGGCAAACTAAGTTTATCCAATCACCTTGCCCTGTTACACTATGAGCCACGTTTTAGTCATGATTGAGTTTATACATGGGCGCCTCGACCTCGTCTTTTAACATCCGTATTTTATTACCTTTATTAGCGAGTATTGTGGCTATTACTCCGCTTGCTATTGATATGTATTTGCCTGCAATGCTTGTTCTTGCAAACGATTTACAAACAAACATGCCAAATGTACAAATATCTTTGAGTATTTATTTAGCGGGCTATTCGTTAGGCATGCTTTTTTTTGGTCCTATTGCTGATCAAATTGGTCGTCGTAAACTTGCTAAGTTAGGTTTAACCTTATTTGGTATTAGCTCAATGGCGCTTGCTTTTACAACTGAAATACATACTTTTTGGATCCTTAGAGCCGTGCAAGCATTTACTGGTGCTGCAGCAACAGTGGTTGTACCGGGTATTATTAGGCACATATATCAAAAAAACACGGCTAAAGGTATGTCTTACGTGTCTATGATCATGATGGTTGCACCACTACTTGCCCCCTCTATTGGCTCATTTATTTTAGGCTTTTCTGTTTGGTCGACTATTTTTTTAGTATTAGCTACCTATAGCTTTATTATTTTAGCGTTTGTGCAAGTGTATTTAATCGATATACCTATTCATACAAATGAAAAAAAAGGATTAGCATTATTTTTTGATAGTTATAAAACCGTACTAAGCAATACCGATGCACGTGCAGATATATTAAGTTCTATGTTTGTGTCGTTTGGATTTTTTTGCTTTTTAACATCAGTACCTTTTATCTATCTCGATTTATTTAAAGTTTCTGAGCAATTATTTGGGGTGTTATTTGCCTTTAACGTAATGGCACTCATGTTTGGTAATTTTTTAAACACACGCATAGTTCCGCGAGTTGGCTCACGAAAAATGCTTTACTACGGACTCACATGCGGATTTATTTCAGGCACTGCACTACTAACGTTTAGTCTATTAGAAATGCCGCTGTATTACATAGTGGCGAGCATTGCACCATTAATGATGAGCTTGGGAGTAACAGCAAGTAACGCCGATTCACTTATTTTAATGAAGTTTGAAAAAAACACCGGCACGGCTACTGCCGTAATTGGTACTCTAAGATTTGGCAGCGGTGCCTTAGTAGGACCTTTGCTTGTACTAATGCATGCTAAAAGCGCAGTACCATTTTCGAGTTTAATGTTTGGTGCAGTTATATTAACTATTATTGTACAGATTATTCATCGTATAAAAGACAAAAAAAATGCCTCACAATGAGGCATTTTTATTCAAAACTAATATTAATTAAGCATCAGCTGCTTTAGATACCATAACCATTGCAGGGCGTAATAAACGACCATTCAATTTATAGCCTTTTTGCATTACTGCAAGTACTGTATTTGGCGATACATCGTTACTTGGTTGAATCGACATTGCTTGATGAAAATCAGGGTTAAATTGCTCACCTTGTGGGTCTACAATTTCAACACCAAATTTAGCAACCGCTTCGTTAAAACTTTTAACGGTCATATCAATACCTTCAAGCAATGGCTTCAAAGTCTCGTTTTCTTTATCAGAAAACTCAATAGCGCGCTCAAGGTTGTCAATTACAGGTAGCAATTCGTTAGCAAACTTTTCTAATGCAAATTTATGCGCTTTTTCTACATCTTGTGCTGCACGACGACGAATATTATCAACATCGGCTGCTGCGCGAACAACGCCGTCTTTTTGATCAGCAATCGTTTGTTTAGCCGCTTCAAGCTCTGCGTATAACATTGCAATTTCTGCTTCAGGGCTCTGCTCTTCATCTGCATGTTGATCAGCGGCTTCTACTGCTGCCTCTACATCAGCTTGCATTTGAGCTAGCTCTTCGTTTAGTTCTACTTCTTGTTCTGGTTTTTGCGTCTGTTCCGACATAAAATATTTGCTCCAATTCTTTTCAACTGCGGTAATTATGGGGGTTGAATAAAAAGATTCAAGAGTTAGAGGTCTCAATTAATTTAAATTCTTGGATTATTTCTTCAATTTGCGCCGATTTAGGGCAAATTATACAAAAACGGCTTTGGTATTCCTGATTTTGAAAATATGGCACGCTAATAACAATCAACTCATTACACTCAGTAAAAGGAAGCTCTTCACTATTAAGTACCGATAAACCATTTTTAAAGGCAAGCTTATCCTCTACATAATTTAAAAATGAAACACCAATATTTAAACTTTGTTCACAATCGATTTGTTTGTAGAGATAATTTTCTCCGACAACAATACTGTTATCTGAACCTAATTTTTGACTAAGTTGACGAGTCCACTGGTTAAGTGAATCATGACAATTTCGAGGTGCAGTATTAGCCATAGCTTGCATACGATACAAGCCTTCCATTAATGTTTGTTGGCTAAATACTGTATTTAACCATGTCGCAAATTGGTAGCGAACAGAGTCTGATGAATCATGTGGCTTATCAATGCAAATATTATGACTCTGCCCTGCCCTATCTATTAATAAGATAAGCCAGTCTGTTGAATCAAAATCGAGAACTTCTACTCTAAATACTTGCTGAGAACTTGCTTGTGGTAAACCTACACAACAACACACTTGGTATTTTTGGCTCAGCCCATGAGCAAGTTCAACTAATTGTGCTTGCTCTGGTTCCCAATAATTAGCAATATCAGCCAATGGAAAAAACTCATTAAACCAATAATCAAACCCTTCATTTGTAGGCACTCGACCTGCCGATGTATGAGGCGAATACAATAAGCCCACTTTTTCTAGGCGAGCCATTGCATTACGAACAGTAGCTGAACACACCGCCATGCCTTTTAGCTTAGCTATTTTTGTTGATGGAACGGGTAAACCTTCACCATTACAGTACATGTTCATAACAGCTGAAAAAATTTGCTGATCTCGCGGGTTTATTTTCATGGTATCTACATCTTGTTGCATGAAACATATATCGGGGCGTTTGTGGTTATTTCAAGTACTGGCACAAACTCATACTTGAAAAAACCTGATTAATTAGTCAATCAATTGCTTCATAATAACTTTGCTAAAATCTGTGTTTTCAAACACTTCTATTTTGAGTTACTCTAGCAATATTATAACTTATCGTGCGTATATTATGGACTCTCCCTTTAAAACCATTGGCCTTATTGGCAAACCAAATCATCCTGGTGCAGCTACCACGCTACAACGCTTGCATACATTTTTACTTGCACTTGGTTTTGAAGTTATTGTAGAAAAACGTACTGGCAGTCAATTAGTTGATGTTCCAAAAGATAAACTTGTTAAATTAGTAGATTTAGGAGAGAGAGCTGATCTCGCTATTGTTGTTGGCGGAGATGGTAACATGCTTGGCGCAGCTCGCGTGTTAGCTCGTTTTGATGTTGCAGTTATTGGTGTAAACAGAGGTAACTTAGGGTTTTTAACTGATTTAAACCCTGAAGGGTTTGAAGCAAGTTTGGAACAAGTACTCAGTGGTGAATACCTAGAAGAAGAACGCTTTTTATTAGAAGTAGAAGTATATCGTCATAACGAATTAAAAAGTGCTAACTCAGCGGTTAACGAAGCGGTTTTACATGCTGACAAAGTTGCTCACATGATTGAATTTGAAGCTTTTATTAATAATGACTTTGTATTTTCACAGCGCTCAGATGGCTTAATTGTATCTACCCCCACAGGCTCAACGGCTTACTCTCTTTCGGGGGGAGGTCCCATTTTAACACCAGAACTTAATGCCATTTCATTGGTGCCAATGTTTCCACACACATTATCAAGCAGACCATTAGTTGTTGATGCAGATAACGAAGTACGTTTAAAACTTAGCCTCGAAAATACCGATAGTCTCCAAGTAAGTTGCGACAGCCATGTCGTGCTTGCTGTATTGCCGGGCGATGAAGTTGTAATTAAAAAAGCAGATAAAAAGTTACGCTTAATTCATCCTAAAAACTACTCTTACTACAACGTTTTACGTACAAAATTAAATTGGGGTAGTCGTTTATACTAATTTTATTGCCAAAAGCAGTACTATAGAGCAAAATGTCGCTATAAAAATAATGAACCATTTCAGGAACTAACAATAATGACTTATGTTGTTTTTTTTGCTCTGCTGCTATTAATTACATTACTGGCTAGCTACCTTAAGGTAGAAAGTAACCGTAAAAAAGCGATAGAAGCTAAAAAAAAGTTATTTAATGAACGTGTATCGCACGCGAGTACTCGTGTTAAATTAAAGCTAAATGAATTACTCGACGCTAAAATAATTCGCCCTAAATATAACTCTAGAATACAGGCAATTATAAGTAATTTTTTCGTTGTACAGCCGCATACCGACGAGAACTTACAACAGCTCGAAGATACTGCTGATTTACTCGTAAATACTTTATCTAACGAGTTAATGAAAACGCATCAAACAAACTCAGCCCAAAGTTTAATCGATAATATACAGTACTTTGTTTCAGAGCTTCCTCAACAAGGGATACTCTACAACAAGGTTTTTTACCGAGATACTCTTCCCCCTCTCATCGCAAATATTAAAACTGAAGATACGATACAACCTACTGATAATATTGATGATCAAAATGAATCCCCACAAAACCCTATAAATACACAATTCATTGAAGAAGCAAATATTGCTTAAATAATAAAAAATTAATTTGCAAAAAACCAAAACACTGTATAAATTAACAGTTAATTGACTGGATGGATAAACAGTATGTTAATTGGTTTAGAAATTAAAAACTTTGCAATAGTAAGTAATTTAAGCACCGAATGGCAAAATGGCATGACCGCAATTACCGGCGAAACAGGTGCTGGTAAATCGATTGCTATTGATGCACTTTCATTATGCTTAGGCGGGCGGGCCGAAGCTTCGGCTGTGCGCCCGAACACAGACAAAGCAGATGTGTGCGCACGATTTGATTTAGATGCTCTTCCACTTGCCCAAGCATTTTTAGAGCAGCATATGCTAAGCACGTCCGACAACGAGTGCTTGTTGCGTCGTGTTGTGTGTAAAAATGGCAGAAGCAAAAGTTATATTAATGGTAGTGCGGTCACCGCTGCACAACAAAAAGAGCTTGGACAATACTTAATTTCTATACATGGGCAGCATGCTCACCAACATTTATTAAAAGCTGAACATCAATTACAACTTTTAGATGCTTATGCAGGCCATCAACATTTGGTAAGTGCAGTAAGCCAAAGTTATAAGCAATTTGCTAGTTTGCAAAAAGAATTTAAACATTTAGAGCAACAACAGCAACAACAAGCAGCTCAAAAACAGCTTTTAGAATACCAAGTAGCAGAGCTTGACGAATTCGCACTACAAGAAGGTGAATTTGAACAAATAGAAGCTGAGCATTATAAATTAAGTAACAGCCAAACTATTTTAGAATCTTGTCAGCGCGAGCTACAACACTTATACGAAAGTGATGAACAAAATGCCTGCTCTTTACTACAACAAAGCGCACAACAATTTACAGAGCTTGCTCAATACGACGAAAGCTTAGCAAGTGTTGCTGCATTACTGAGTGAAGCAGCAGTGCAGGTTGAAGAAGCAAGCCGTGAAGTACGTAGTTACACAGAGCAAGCCGATTTAGACCCAGCTCGTTTAGTTGAAGTGGAAAATAGATTAAGTGGATCTATGGATTTAGCCCGTAAGCACCACATAAAACCACAAGCACTTGTTGAGTTTCATCAATCAATCTCACAAGAGCTTGAATCTATAAGCAATAATAGTTCTCGGTTAGAACAATTAGAATCTGAAATTGAGAACGCATTAACGGATTATAAAAATTCAAGTGAAGCTTTGAGCTTAAGCCGCCAAGAATACGCAGATACACTAAATCGCTTGATAAGCGAAAGCATGGCAAACCTATCTATGGAAAACGGTGTGTTTGAAATAGCACTTACCCAAGAGCCAGAACGTGCACCTAATAACTTAGGGTACGACAATGTATTATTTTTAGTATCAACTAATCCAGGACAACCTTTACAGCCTTTAGCTAAAGTGGCATCAGGTGGTGAGCTTTCGCGTATTAGCCTTGCTATTCAGGTTATTATTGCTCAAAAAGTGACAACACCAACATTGATTTTTGATGAAGTTGATGTAGGTATATCGGGCCCTACTGCATCCGCTGTAGGTAAATTGTTACGCCAATTAGGTAAATCAACTCAAGTAATTTGTGTAACCCATTTACCACAAGTAGCAAGTAGTGCGCATCAGCAATTTTTTGTAGCTAAAGAAATAGCTGAGGGTAAAACGTACACACACATGTTACCTCTAAATAAAGATGGCAGAGTAAATGAAATAGCTCGCTTGCTTGGTGGCGACAACATAAGTAAAACAGCTAAAGCAAATGCTAAAGAACTAATAATGGCGCATGCCTAGAGCTGCCAGTATATTTTGACTAATATTGTTTTAAATAACGGATAAAACATTAAGGATAAATTTAATGCAAAGTACTTTAGCTTTTACAGCTTTAGGAGTGAGTTACTTATTTTTGATAACGAGTGTGACCTTAATTATTTTTAGTAAATTTAAACACACTCAATTTAAACAACAGTTGTTACATTTTTTAAGTATTGTATTGGTAATTCAATTGACACTGACTACGCTAAATATAGTGGGCAGTATTGATGAAAATCTAAGTAGCTTTGTAAGTAATAGCTACTGGGTGGTGCTTACCCTACAACTGTTATGCAGCTTAACTTGCTACATGAGTGTAAAACGTCGCAAGGCAAAAGTAAGACCTTCTCTTGATTCTTTTTCTATGGATTAAAATAGATATAGATTTAAGAATTAACTACAAAGAGCAAGTTTGATTTTTACCTTGCTTTTTTGCTTTGTATAAAAGCTCATCTGCACTTTTTATATCTAAATCAATAGATCGACTTGCCACACTTTGAATCACTCCAATACTTAATGTTAGGTTTAGAGAGTTTGAAGGAGTGTTTATTGGCAAGTGACGAAGTGCACCATGAATACTTTCAGCAAGATTGATACCGTCTGAGAGTGATGTATTTGGTAAGGCAATTAAAAACTCTTCTCCACCCCAACGCGAGGCAACTGTGTTTTCAGAAATGCTTTCTTTAAATATATTAGCTAAATGTATAAGTGCTTCATCACCAAAATCATGTCCGTATGTATCATTAATTTTTTTAAAATTATCAACATCAGCTAAAAGTAATACAAAGGGTATATTGCTATCCAAATGATTACTTTTAAATTCAGTTAACTTATTCATTGTATAACGGCGATTAGGTAAGTTAGTTAATGGATCTATGGTTGCTAGTAATTCATTTTTTTGGCTCAGAGCAATTATTTTATCGCTATATTTTGATCTCGAATGTTCATAATATCCACTGAGTAAAGCAACTAAAATAAATGACAATATAATTCTATAAGGAAATTGCGCAGGTTCATAACTGTATATATTAAAGCTTTCTGCACAATAAAAAGCCAAGGTAATTGCTGATAAAAATAAAATAATATCACATATCCCGCGCCTTAAACCCCTTATTGAAAATGTAACTGGTGATACAATAAATATCCAAATAGGACCGGTACCTTCAGCACCGCCAGTTAAAACTAAATAAATCATTAACGCATACAAGTTATATAAAATAGCACTTGCTGACATTTCGGTTTTTGTATAAATACAAAATGCCCAAACATAAACTGCTGATGAAATATAAAGGGTAACAGATAACAAATAACTATCGTTTATTAAAGCAACGCACGCCATTAAAAATGTGGCACTGAAGCCTATTGACGAAAAGAATCTTACTATTAATTTTCTTTCTATGTTATCTGAGTATTTGTGCATAATTGATATATGTTTTCTTTTATAAATTTCACACTCACCGCTATTAAAAAGTAAGCTTGTGTTAAGTAACCTCTAATTTGTACTTATTTAATACTTAAATCAAGAAGTATGCTTATAAATAGTAAACATATAAATATAGATAAATATTCATTAGGCTTTTAAAAAATATATTTTGTTTGCCTCTCAAATTAAAAATTATTTATTTAACTTAAGCTCCGATTATGAGGTTTAGTAAAATATTTAAACCTTCGTTATGTTTAAATTTGTATTTCTTTAGTCAGAATATCCAATGAAAACAAATCAATTTGAGCATCAGTAGTAAGCCTACTGTAATTTAGGTCACGTAATTAGGTTTAAAATAACTGTTCGAGATAAATAGATTAATCAGAGCTCAGGTTATTTAGCTTTTTTAAAAACAAAAAAAAGCAAGCCCAAAGGCTTGCTTTAATATTCTTAAAAAAAGTGATTAAACTTTAAGGTAATCCATAATACCTTCTGCAGCATTACGTCCCTCAAAAATAGCAGTTACCACTAAATCCGAGCCTCGCACTATATCGCCACCGGCAAATATTTTCGGGTTAGTAGTTTGATGTGTAAACTCACCTTGCTCTGGAGCATTAATACCACCCCAGTGGTTTATTTCTACATCATACTTTTCTAACCAATCCATTTTATGAGGCTGAAAACCAAACGCCATTATAACTTGATCGGCTTCAATTACATGCTCTGAACCAGGTACTTCTTCAGCGCGGCTTCGGCCTTTTGCATCAGGCTCACCTAATTTAGTTTTCACCATTTTAACGCCAGTTACTTTACCATTTTCGTTCAGTACAATGCCTTTAGGCTGAACATTGTAAGTAAAGATTACACCCTCTTCTTTCGCGTTTTTAACTTCGCGTTTAGATCCTGGCATATTTTCTTTATCACGACGATATGCACACGTTACTTTTGCAGCATTTTGTCGAATAGATGTACGCACACAGTCCATTGCTGTATCACCACCACCAAGTACAACTACTTTTTGATTAGCCATATCAATACAAGGTTGTTTTGTCTCGTCGTAGCCCATTACACGGTTTGTATTACCAATCAAAAACGGCAGTGCATCGTGAACACCTGGCGCATCTTCATTTTCAAGACCCGCACGCATACTCTGATACGTACCAACTCCTAAAAACACAGCGTCATAATCAGCTAAAATTTGTTCAAGCGTAATATCAACACCAACTTCAACATTTAGCTTAAAGTCTACGCCCATTTCAGTGAAAATTTCGCGACGCTTTTGCATTACTGATTTTTCAAGTTTAAAAGAAGGAATACCAAACGTTAGTAGTCCACCTATTTCTGGGTGGCGATCAAATACCACTGGTTTAACACCATTGCGTACTAAAATATCTGCACAACCTAAGCCTGCAGGACCGGCACCAATAATAGCTACTTTTTTATCAGTCCATGTTACATAAGACATATCAGGCTTCCAGCCCATTTTAAATGCTTCATCGGTAATATACTTCTCAATATTACCAATTGTTACAGCACCAAATTCTTCATCTAATGTACACGAACCTTCACACAGGCGGTCTTGCGGGCAAACACGCCCACACACTTCTGGTAAACTATTTGTACGATGAGAAAGCTCAGCCGCCTCTATAATACGGCCCGTACGTATTAACTTTAACCATTGTGGAATGTAGTTATGCACTGGGCATTTCCATTCACAGTAAGGGTTACCACAATCTAAACAACGGTCTGCTTGCGAGTTAACCTGATTCTCTGAAAAGGGTTCGTAAATTTCCACGAAAGATTTTTTACGCGACGATATTGGTTTTTTGCGTGGGTCTACACGCTGCACGTCTATAAATTGATATACATTTTCGCTCATACTTCCCCCTTATTGCGCTTGAACACGTAGTTCAGCGCTACTGCGAGCGCGATGCCCGAGTAAACTTTTTACATCACTTGAAATTGGCTTAACTAATTTAAACATAGGTAAATACAATTCAAAGTTAGCTAAAATACTTTCTGCTCTACATGAACCGGTAAGCTCTAAATGCTCAGCTATTAATCCACGTAAATGCTCTTGATGCGATGTTAATTCGTCTAGCGTTACTATTTCGACAAGCTCTGGGTTAATGCGTTTTTCAAAATCGTTTCGCTCATCTAAAATATAAGCAAAACCACCGGTCATACCTGCGCCAAAATTAACGCCTACATTACCCAGTACACACACAACGCCGCCGGTCATGTATTCACAACCATTATCGCCAACGCCCTCTACAACCGCTTGCACACCAGAGTTACGAACCGCAAAGCGCTCACCAGCACAACCTGCTGCAAATAGTTTCCCACCTGTAGCGCCATACAAACATGTATTACCAGCAATAGTAGCCTTATGGCTTTCGAACGATGAACCCAATGGTGGACGAATAACTAACTTACCACCCGCCATACCTTTGCCTACGTAATCGTTAGCATCGCCTACTAGTGTCATTTCAAGACCACCCGCATTCCACACACCAAATGATTGACCTGCAGTACCGTGTAGTTCAATTGCTACAGGATCAGCTGCCATACCTTGGTTGCCATGTTTATCAGCAATATAACCAGAAAGCATTGCACCTACCGATCTGTCGGTATTGCAAATACGACTCACAAGCGAAATACCGCTTGATGTGTCGATTGCCTCTTGTGCTTTAGCAAGCAAACTTTCGTTTAACTTACCTAAGTAATGCGAGCTATTTGGTGTACTGCAATAAAGTGTTTCACCCGTTGGGTTATTTGGTTGAGCTAAAACAGACGATAAATCAATTTTCTTCTGTTTTGCTGTTTTACCTTCAATTGCTTCTAGTAAATCTAAACGACCGATTAAATCAGTTAAGTTTACAACACCTAAGCTTGCCATGATTTCACGTGCTTCTTGCGCTATAAACTTAAAGTAGTTCATCGCCATTTCTGGTAAGCCGTGGTAATGCTTTTGACGCAACGTTTCATCTTGTGTTGCAACACCGGTCGCACAGTTATTTAAGTGGCAAATGCGTAAGTATTTACAACCAAGCGCAACCATTGGACCTGTACCGAAGCCAAAGCTTTCTGCACCTAAAATTGCCGCTTTAATTATATCTAAACCTGTTTTTAAACCACCATCTGTTTGTAAACGAATACGATGACGTAGTCCGTTTTCAACAAGGGCTTGCTGCGTTTCGGCTAAACCAAGTTCCCATGGACTACCAGCATACTTAACCGAAGTAAGTGGGCTTGCACCTGTGCCGCCATCATAGCCAGAGATCGTAATTAAATCGGCATATGCTTTAGCAACACCCGTTGCAATTGTTCCTACACCGGGCTCTGAAACCAGTTTCACAGAAATTAGCGCTTTAGGGTTTACTTGTTTTAAATCGAAAATCAGCTGTGCTAAATCTTCAATTGAATAAATATCGTGATGTGGTGGTGGCGAAATTAACGTAACACCGGGAACCGAATAACGAAGTTTAGCAATGTATGGGGTTACTTTTTCACCCGGTAATTGACCGCCTTCGCCTGGTTTTGCACCTTGCGCTACTTTAATTTGAATAACATCGGCACTACGTAAGTAATGCGGCGTTACGCCAAATCGACCTGAAGCAACTTGTTTAATACGCGAGTTTTTCTCGGTACCATAACGAAGTTTATCTTCACCGCCTTCACCTGAGTTTGAACAACCGCCTAAGCGATTCATTGCAATTGCCAGTGCTTCATGAGCTTCTGGCGATAATGCACCAATACTCATTGCTGCTGAATCGAAACGCTTATATAGGTTTTCTGCAGGCTCTACATCATCGATGCTAATGCCTTGCTCTGGAATTTTAAGCGCAAGCATGTCACGTAAAGTGGCAATAGGACGCGTATTAACAAGTTTTGCATATTCACTGTAATCACTGTATTCACCAGAACGAACTGCTTTTTGCAGAGTTTGGATTACATCAGGATTATAAGCATGATACTCGCCACCATGTACGTACTTAAACAAGCCGCCGTGGCTTAATAATTTACGCTTGCTTAAAGCAAGTTTGTGTAAGCTTTGCTGATCGTCATCAAAATCTGTAAAGCAAGCGCCTTTAATTCGACTTGCAACACCTTTGAAGCACATTTCAACAATAGCATCAGATAGACCAACGGCTTCAAACAACATTGAACAACGATAAGATGCAACGGTACTTATGCCCATCTTAGACATAATTTTATACAAGCCTTTATTGATAGCTTTACGGTACGCAAGAGTTACCTCGCAGTACGACTTATCAATAATTTTGTTATCGCTCATTGCTACAAGTGATTCATAAGCAAGATACGGATAAATTGCTGTTGCACCAAAACCTAGTAACACAGCAAATTGATGCGCATCGCGCACACTCGCTGTTTCAATAATAATATTTGATTCACAACGTAAATTGTTATCTACAAGACGATTTTGTACAGCGCCTACAGCCATTGCCGCAGGGATTGGTAAATTCGTTTCATCAAAATTACGGTCTGTTAAAATAAGCATGATACAACCAGCGGCTGCTTTTTCTTGAGCTTGGTCACAAATACGCGTAACCGCGTTTTCTAAACCTTCTTCAACTGTGTAGGTAATATCAATTTTACAGTAGCTGTAATGCGCTTCATCAGCATTAAGTAACTGCTGCATGTCTGCGTACATTAAAATAGGTGTATCAAACTGTAAACGCTTAGCATGACCTGTTGTTTCATTAAATACGTTTTGCTCACTACCAATACAGGTAGCAAGTGACATCACGTGATTTTCACGCAATGGATCGATCGGTGGATTGGTTACTTGCGCAAATTTTTGACGGAAATAGTCGTAAAGCGAACGGTGCCCTTCACTAAGCACTGCAAATGGCGTGTCATCACCCATTGAGCCAGTTGCTTCTTGACCATTTTCACCCATTACACGAATAACGCTATCGAGTTCTTCGTTGGTATAGCCAAACATTTTTTGGTACTTAACCAACGTTTCATCATCAAAAGAGCGATTACCGGCGTCTTGCTCAGTAAGTTCTTCAAATGGAACTAAACGTTTAACATTTTCTTCAAGCCATGATTTATAAGGATGGCGAGATTTTAAATCTTGGTCGATTTCGTCAGAGTGCCAAATTTTGCCAAGCTTAGTATCGATTACTAACAGCTCACCAGGTCCTACACGACCTTTTTCTACAACTTCATCGGCAGTGTAATCCCAAATACCCACTTCTGATGCGAGTGTAATAAAACCATCTTGTGTAATTACATAGCGCGCCGGACGAAGTCCGTTACGGTCTAGGTTACAAGCCGCAAAACGACCATCCGACATAACAATACCGGCAGGGCCATCCCATGGTTCCATGTGCATAGAGTTAAAATCGTAAAATGCACGTAAGTCGTCATCCATTGCACGATTTTTTTGCCATGCAGGCGGCACAAGCATACGCATAGCGCGGAATAAATCCATGCCACCAGCTAAAAATAGCTCAAGCATATTATCTAGGCTTGATGAATCAGAGCCTGTTTCATTTACAAACGGCGCTGCTGTTTGTAAGTCAGGAATAAGCGGTGACGCAAACTTATAAGAGCGCGCGCGTGCCCACTGACGGTTCCCTTCAATGGTATTAATTTCACCATTGTGTGCTAAATACCTAAACGGCTGAGCAAGTGGCCAACGTGGTTGTGTATTAGTAGAAAAACGCTGATGAAAAACACAAATCGCACTTGTCATACGAATATCAGCTAAATCTAAGTAAAAGTTCGGTAAATCTGCAGGCATCATTAAGCCTTTATAGATAGTTACCAACCCAGATAAACTTGCAATATAAAATGCTTCGTCATCAACAATGCGTTTTTCAGCACGGCGGCGTGCCACATATAAGCGACGTTCTAAATCTTTAGAACGCCAACCTTCTGGCGCGCTAACAAAAATTTGTTCAAACCCTGGTAGCTGCTGTACAGCGATAGGACCCAGCATTGAAGGATCGGTTGGGACTACACGCCAACCTAAAATATTTAACGTCTCTTTTTCTAATTCTTCGCTAAGTATTTGTTTTGCAGCTTGCGCTAAAACAGGGTCTGAATTTAAAAAAATCATACCCACTGCGTAGTTTTTACCTAAATGCCAATTATGTTCACTGGCAATAGCACGAAAAAAACTATCTGGTTTTTGTAATAACAAACCACAGCCATCGCCTGTTTTACCATCAGCAGATATACCGCCACGGTGCTGCATACGATCCAGCCCTGTAATAGCAGTACGTATAAGCCTATGACTAGCCTGACCATTAACTTGGGCAATTAAGCCAAAGCCACAATTTTCTTTTTCTAACTTTGAGTCGTATAACATAGACCCCTCCCCTTGCTGCACTGTTAGCGTGGATGAACTACTCGACGATTTGCTAACAGACGGACAAAACTAGCCTCTATCTTAAATAGAGTCAATAGCACTTTGAATACATATTCACATTCTTGAATATTTCTCACCTCATAGCAACATTTCTTTTTTATCATCAATTTTAACAATTAGCGCTATATTGGTCGTTATTTTTTCATAACACCGGTGTCAAGTTTAACATTTTGTAAAAACAAACACCCCTCAAGATACAGCTTACGTAAACGTAAAGCAGCACCCAAGTGAATAAATATTCAAGAAAACTAAAGTTATTCAGTTAACATTTAGATAGTTTTATGCTATTTACGAAGTTTTATGGTTTAACCTCTCTGCTTTTTGCCGCTCCTTTGTATAGTTATTAATATTTGTGGCATTTTTAGCCTCTTAATAATGAATTTTTATTTACCGATATATCTTTTATAAACATTATTTATGTTCGAGTACATGTTAAAAATCCAATCAAAGTATATTAAACATATAAATTTTAATTACTTATGATTTATTTTTTCCTACATTTATATGTTTTCTCTTAAGCAGCAGTACCCATAAAACTTATTTTTATCGTTATTAAAACAATGTAATGCCAATTAACTTAAATAAATGGTCTATTTTGAGGTAAGAAAACTTTGTCGATAACAAGGCAAAAATTTTTAACGCAGTTAGCGTCAGGTTTAACCCCTCAAATTGATTAAGCATTATTGTGGATTGGTATAAGTGTTGTGCTGGTTATTTGATTATTTTATAAAAGGTGTAAATATTCGGTTTTAATAACAAGGACACGAATCAATGAGTAGCTAAGTAAAATTCTAGCTTACTAAGTGATTTTTAATTCAAACTCGTTATATTGGGAAACTAACTTAATAAAAAAGGCATATCTGATAATTGAAAAAATTAGTAATAGTAGTACACGAAGACCTGCTGCCCTTTCAGGATTAAAATTTATTCTATCAAGGGGCGATTTAATCACGGCGCGAGGTTTGTAAACTAGTGGGGTCGGTAATTGCTTCTTCGTTACCCTACTGGCTTTACCCTCGAAAGATAAACAAGCCCTAGATAATGTATGCAAATTTTTAAAATAAAAAAAGATAGTTTAAAAGTGAGTCTATAAACAGCTACCTTAATTTGAACTCCTACTCTTTATAGTTAACCTGTTAGTAGATTTCTAACCCGAGTTAAAATTATTTAAAACAGTGTACATTCAAAACAACAAAGCCACTTAAAAAGTGGCTTTGTGTTTAAAGAGCTTGATAACCTGATAGCAGGTTGAGTAATAAAATTACTCTGCGTCAGCTTCTTTATATTTTGCAGCAGTTTCTGTAATTAACGGCTGTAATTCACCGCGTTGAAACATTTCTATAATAATGTCACAACCACCAACTAATTCGCCATCTACCCATAATTGCGGGAATGTTGGCCAATTTGCGTATGCTGGAAGCTCAGCACGAATGTCTGGATTAAGTAAAATATCAACGTATGCAAATGGTTCACCACATGACATTAACGCTTGCGATGCTTGTGAAGAAAAACCACAATTTGGTAATTTTGGTGACCCTTTCATAAAAAGGATTATTGGGTTTTCTGAAATTTGCTGTTTAATTTTATCAATGGTTTCCATCTACAACCTCAAAGTAACGATAGCTAAATATATTTAGGTCTTGAAAATAACTCATCGTGACCACAAATATATAACTTAATATGGGCAAATAAAGCCGCAATTGAAATAGTCTTTCGCAATAGCATTGCTGTTTGCTTAAACTTGAGTAAAATACTCAACAATTATAGTAACACTATATTACCGCTTGGTATAGGTAACTGGTCTGTTCCAACAGGCATTACGTATTACCAAATGGACTATCAACCAAAGAAGATGGAGATAAAAAAATGGCATTTGAACTACCGTCACTACCATATGCAATCGACGCACTTGAGCCACATATTTCAAAAGAAACACTAGAGTTTCACCATGGCAAACACCACAACACATACGTGGTTAAGCTTAATGGTTTAATCCCTGGTACTGAGTTTGAAAACAAATCTCTAGAAGAGATCGTATGTTCATCAGAAGGCGGCGTATTTAACAACGCAGCACAAATCTGGAACCATACTTTTTACTGGAACAGCTTATCTCCAAACGGCGGCGGCGAGCCTACTGGCGCAGTTGCTGATGCAATCAACGCTAAATGGGGTTCTTTTGATGCGTTTAAAGCTGCATTAAATGACAAAGCAGTAAATAACTTTGGTTCAAGCTGGACGTGGTTAGTTAAGCTTGCTGATGGTTCACTAGACATCGTTAATACATCTAACGCTGCTACACCATTAACTGATGATGGCGTTACTCCAATCCTTACAGTGGATTTATGGGAACACGCTTACTACATTGATTACCGTAACGTTCGTCCAGATTACCTTAAAGGTTTTTGGTCGCTTGTTAACTGGGAATTCGCGAACGCTAACTTCGCTTAATTAGCCTTTAAACGCTAATGTAAAAAAGACGCCTAGGCGTCTTTTTTTGTTTCTTATTTATCACTCCTAAACACCTTACTATTTAATAAAACACTTTTAGTAACATGATCTTTTTTCACTTAAATTTTTAATTTTATTGCACAAAAATACACATTCGCGACTAGACTTTAAAAGGTAAGCACCTTTTTACAGCGGGTTTCGGAGGTTATTATGACGATTTTTGAGCATTACCAAGCACGATACGAAGCGGCACAGGAAGAAGAATACAGTATCGCTGAATTTCTTGAGATTTGTAAAACCGATAAGTCTGCCTACGCCAGCGCACCAGAACGCCTACTCATGGCAATTGGCGAACCAAACATGGTAGATACCGCAACGGATGCACGACTAAGCCGGTTATTTTCTAATAGAGTAGTTGCACGCTACCCAGCTTTTACTGATTTTTATGGTATGGAAGACGCCATTGAGCAAATAGTCTCTTATTTAAAACACGCCGCCCAAGGACTTGAAGAATGCAAGCAAGTGCTTTATTTGCTTGGACCTGTTGGGGGTGGTAAATCATCCATTGCTGAAAAACTCAAATATTTAATGCAACAAGTACCTATTTATTCAATTAAAGGCTCTCCGGTAAACGACCATCCTCTTGCATTATTTGACCCAATAGAGGACGCCGATGTACTAAAGCAAGAATACGGTATTAAACCGCGCTACTTAAAAACCATTATGTCGCCTTGGGCTGGCAAACGCTTAAAAGAATTCAATGGTGATATTAGCCAATTTAGAGTGGTTAAGCGCTACCCCTCAATTTTAAACCAAATAGGCATTGCCAAAACCGAACCTGGAGATGAAAACAACCAAGATATTTCGGCGCTAGTGGGTAAGGTCGATATTCGCCAGCTTGAGCACTTTGCCCAAAACGATCCTGATGCATACGCCTACTCGGGCTCTTTATGTTTAGCTAATCAAGGGCTGATGGAATTTGTAGAAATGTTTAAAGCGCCTATTAAAGTGCTGCACCCTTTACTTACCGCAACCCAAGAAGGTAACTACAACGGCACAGAAGGTATTAGTGCCCTGCCCTTTAATGGCATGATCCTCGCTCACTCTAATGAGTCTGAGTGGCAAACCTTTAAAAACAATAAAAACAACGAAGCATTTTTAGACCGTGTTTATATTGTAAAAGTACCTTACTGCTTACGTGTAACTGAAGAAATTAAAATTTACGACAAATTACTTGAGCACAGCGAGCTATACAACGCGCCATGCGCACCAGGTACACTTAAAACATTGGCGCAATTTACAACGCTATCACGTTTAAAAGAGCCAGAAAATTCAAGTATCTATTCAAAAATGCGGGTATACGATGGCGAAACTCTAAAAGACACCGATCCTAAAGCAAAATCGTATCAAGAATATCGTGATTACGCAGGTGTTGATGAAGGCATGACGGGACTTTCTACCCGCTTTGCGTTTAAGATTTTATCTCGCGTGTTTAATTTTGATACCACTGAGGTTGCCGCAAACCCAGTGCACTTATTTTATGTACTTGAGCAACAAATAGAGCGCGAACAATTTTCAAGCGAAATAGAAGAGCGTTATTTAAGCTTTCTAAAAGGCTATTTAATTCCGCAATATGTAGAGTTTATAGGTAAAGAACTGCAAACCGCTTATTTAGAATCGTATTCAGAATACGGACAAAACATTTTTGACCGTTATGTTATTTATGCAGACTTTTGGATACAAGACCAAGAATATCGCGACCCTGATACGGGACAACTATTTGACCGCGAGGCACTTAATGCCGAACTTGAAAAAATAGAAAAGCCAGCAGGTATTTCTAACCCTAAAGATTTCCGAAATGAAATAGTGAACTTTGTATTGCGTGCCCGTGCGCACAACAACGGTAAAAACCCACTATGGACAAGCTACGAAAAACTACGCACGGTTATTGAGAAAAAAATGTTCTCTAATACCGAAGATTTGCTCCCCGTAATTTCGTTTAATACTAAAACGTCTGCAGAGGATCAGCAAAAGCACGAGGATTTTGTGAACCGTATGGTCGAAAAAGGCTATACACAAAAACAAGTTCGCTTGCTTTCTGAGTGGTATTTACGGGTTAGAAAATCGCAATAACCTTCATAGTCGTAGTATATAGGAGGTCAATATGGCGCATTTTATAGATAGGCGTTTAAACGGAAAAAATAAAAGTACGCTTAATCGCCAGCGCTTTATTAGGCGCTATAAAAAACAAATTAAAGAAGCGGTTTCAGATGCGATTAACAAACGCAGTGTTACCGACTCAAGCTCTGGTGAGAGTATTTCTATTCCACAGCGCGATATCAGCGAACCTACATTTCATCAAGGGCAAGGCGGGAATAGAGAACAAATTCACCCTGGTAACGATCAGTTTTCTACAGGTGATAAAATTGAGCGCCCTAAAGGCGGACAAGGCGGCGGTGCCGGTGAAGGTGACGCCAGCGATTCGGGCGAAGGACAAGATGAGTTTGTATTTTCAATATCAAAAGATGAATACCTTGATTTACTGTTTGAAGATTTAGAGCTCCCTAACTTACAAGAAAACCAGCTTGATAAGTTAGTACAAATGAAAACCCATCGCGCAGGATTTTGTAGCGACGGCATGCCAAGCAATATTGATATTGTCCGCTCATTACAAGGCTCGCTTGCACGCCGTGTGGCAATGAGTGCAGGTAAAAAACGCCGTTTAAAAGAGCTCGAAGAACAACTTGCTCTGCTGCTTGCTGGTCCACATAACGATAAAGCGGCAATTGCTTTATTACAAAAAGAAATTGCAGCATTAAAAGTGCAAATTAAGTCGGTTCCGTTTATTGATAACTACGATTTGCGTTTTCGTAACTACGAAAAGCGCCCTCACCCCACCAGCAAAGCGGTGATGTTTTGTATTATGGATGTGTCAGGCTCAATGGATCAGCCAACAAAAGACATGGCAAAGCGTTTTTATATTTTGCTCTATCAATTTTTAACACGCAGCTATAAAGATATAGAAGTTGTTTATATTCGCCACCACACACAAGCAAAAGAAGTAGACGAACAAGAGTTTTTTTATTCCCAAGAAACTGGCGGCACTATTGTTTCAAGTGCTCTTAAATTAATGAACGAAATAATAAAAGAGCGTTACCACGCAAACGAGTGGAATGTATACGCCGCACAAGCCTCTGATGGCGATAACTGGGCGGACGACACCCCGCAGTGTGGTGAAATTTTACGTAATAAGCTCTTAAGCGCAGTACGTTATTTTGCTTATATTGAAATAACCACTCGTGCTCATCAAAGCCTATGGCGCGAATATGAATCCATAACACACAGCCATAATAATTTCGCCATACAACATATTCAAAGCGTTGAAGATATTTACCCAATTTTTAGGGAGCTATTTAAAAAAGGTCGTCAACAGCAAAACTCTGCATAGCCTAAAGCGAGGTAGCATTATGAAAGACAAACGAATGAGTGATGGCCCAGATTGGACCTTTGATTTATTAGATGAGTATCAAGGTGAAATTGCTCGCGTTGCAGCTCACTACAGGTTAGACACCTACCCTAATCAAATTGAAGTGATAACCGCAGAGCAAATGATGGATGCTTATTCAAGCGTTGGTATGCCCATTGGCTACAGCCATTGGTCATACGGTAAAAAGTTTATTCAAACCGAGCAAAACTATAAACGCGGACAAATGGGCCTCGCTTACGAAATAGTGATAAATTCAGACCCTTGTATTGCGTACTTAATGGAAGAAAATACTCTACCTATGCAAGCGCTTGTAATGGCGCACGCATGTTACGGGCATAACTCATTTTTTAAAGGTAATTACTTATTTAAAACCTGGACCGATGCTGGCTCAATTATTGATTACTTGGTATTTGCTAAAAACTACATAAGCCGCTGTGAAGAGAAGCACGGTATTACACAAGTAGAAGCTCTACTCGACTCATGTCATGCATTAATGAATTACGGGGTCGATCGCTACAAACGTCCACAACAAATATCGCTATTTGAAGAGCAAAAACGCCAACAAGAGCGCGAAGACTACCTTCAATCGCAAGTAAACGAATTATGGCGGACTATTCCTGAGCAACAGCAAGAAACCAAAAAGAAAGTACGCCATTTTCCTTCTGAACCTCAAGAAAATATTTTGTATTTTATTGAAAAAAATGCCCCATTACTCGACTCTTGGCAACGTGAAGTTATACGTATTGTTCGTAAAATTTCGCAATACTTTTACCCACAAAAACAAACTCAAGTAATGAACGAAGGCTGGGCAACTTTTTGGCATTACACCATCCTTAATCACTTATATGATGAGGGAAAACTTACCGACTCTTTCATGTTAGAGTTTTTACAAAGCCACACCAACGTAGTTTATCAGCCACCTTATAACAGTAAGTATTATTCAGGCATTAACCCATATGCTTTAGGCTTTAATATGATGGTTGATATTCGCAGAATATGTGAGCACCCAACTGAAGAAGATAAACGCTGGTTTCCTGAATATGCAGGCAGTAATTGGCTAGATACACTGCATTTTGCAATGGAAAACTTTAAAGATGAGAGTTTTATTAGCCAGTTTTTATCGCCTAAGTTAATTCGTGATTTTAAATTATTTACTATTATTGATCATACTAATAATCCCCATTTAGAAATTGGCGCAATACATAACGACAATGGCTATAAAGCAGTGAGAGAAGCACTCTCAGCGCAGTACAACTTAAGTAATCATGAGCCCAACATTCAAGTATATGACGTTGATATTAGAGGTGACCGTTCACTAACCCTACGCTATGTACCCCATAACAATATTCCTTTAGCAAACTCGCACGAAGAAGTGCTTAAGCATCTTTACAGACTATGGGGCTTTAAGGTAAAACTAGAACAAGAGTCAAATTTTGATGAGGTCTCAATAATTGGTCAATGCCCAAAAGATGACTCTCGCCATACAACAGAGTGAAAATATTGAATAGTAACAAGCACATTTATGTTGTTACTTTTAGTGTTGAAGAAACAAGCAATTTGTTATTTGATTATCGCCAGAAAAAGCTAACGGGTCATAACTGCTCGTTTCGAAGTGTTTGACACAAATTAGTAGAAAAATAATGTCTTTACTTAAACTTATTTTACCACTTCAATATCATCGTAAGCTGTTACTTTATTACGACCATTATTTTTAGAATAATAGAGCGCCTTATCAGCAGCCTCAATCCAACGTTCATGATCTTTAAATTCATTACTAAAACAGGCAAAGCCAATACTTACAGTCATATTAATTTCAAGATCTTTATATGAAACAGGTTTTGATTCAATTAATTGCCTTAAACGCTCTGCAAATATAGACGCACCTTCTTTATCTGTATCAAGTAAAGTAATTACAAATTCCTCGCCCCCGTAACGTCCCGCCATATCGGTTTCACGTAGCGCTGAGCGTAATAACTTTGAAAGATGACGTAAAGCCTCATCTCCACAGCTATGACCGTATTCGTCATTTACTTTTTTAAAGTGATCAATATCAAAAATGAGTAAGGTACTGCAGCCTTCACTGCGTTTTGTACGTAAAAACTCCTGTCTTAGCGTACTCTCCCAATGACCTCTATTAGCCAATTGCGTTAAGCTGTCGGTTTGACTCACTTGTTCTAGCTTTTTATTTAAGTCTTCCAGCTCTTTTTTATTAACCGCAATATCGGTTACATCATAAAGAATAATGCAAATATGACTAACCTCACCCATGGTATTTGTAAGAGGAATAAAAGTAGCATTTTGATACATATAATCTGCTTTACCCGTAATTGGGCGATAATTTTTAAAGCGAAATATATAAGGTTGCTGTTCCCAAATAGTAAATGAACGATTTTTTAATACAAATACTGACTCAGACTTACTTCTAAACCATTTTTCGTCTATTGCAGGGAATAAATCAAATAAATCTTTATCTTTTACCGCACTTGGTAATAGTCCTGAATGGTTTTCCATAAAACCATTCCATACACATACCTTATAGTCCCTATCGAGTACCACAAGACCTACATCGACGGTATTAAACATATCCATTAACCAATGGATCTCAGTCATCTCTAAATCAGCAGCCATAACTCAATCTTCTAATAGGTAAGCAACTTTGTATTTCAAAGTTTTAAGTGAATCTTCAGTAAATAACAGCATAAGGTCACAATTTATATCGTGATTTTCTATGCCGTAGCTAATCTCAATAGCAAGCGTTCGCTGCCATCGAGGTTTATTCGCTCTTACTAATTCGGATACATCTCTATGTTGACCAAGTACTATGGGGTGACCTTGGCTAAACGACATATCAAGCTGCTTTGAAAGACCCGTTAAAATAGCCCCTATTAAAATGTTACTTATATCCATAAGTAATTCAAGCTCAACTTTATCGTTTAGCTCACCATCGTAATTCATTAAAGACGCAATTTCTTTAAAACTAGAATCATTTAATAATAATAATGCCTCACCCGATACACCACCACCAATAAAACCTTGGCAAACACCCGAAGTAGATGCATTACTATCAATAGAGCGCAGTGCCATATCAAGTTCACTCACCTCTAAAATATTTACATTCGGAATGGGGAGTTTTACAAATACATTAAGCAAGCGTGCGAGTAAGTCTCCTGCCTGCCCCATAGCCACGTTTGTAAGTTCTTGGTATATATCACGTACATCAGGGTCAACTTGCTCACCTAATGAATGAGAAAGGCGCTCACGCATAGCTTTATCTTTAATGCCATGGTGTTCAATTATGTTTGCTAGTTTTTCTGCCGAGCAAGGCTTTTGAATAAAATCGATTGCACCGAGTTCGAGCACTCGTTGGTGTGCACTCGGTTGTATATCACCAGAGACTACAACGGTAAGTATATTAAGTCCCTGCTCTTGCATAGCTATTAATACTTCATAACCATCCATTTCGGGCATATTTAAATCGAGGAAAAGGATCTCAGGTTGGATTGATTTTATTTGTCTAATACAGTCAACACCATCAAGCGCAAACTCAACTTTAATATCCCAATCGTCAGGCAAAGAGCGGGCTAACTGGCGCCTCGCTAATTTCGAATCATCACATATTAGTACTGATGTTGACATACTATCTCTCTATTTTTAAACCAGTTATAAATATCAAAGTTATATTGGTTTTATTTTATTTTTATTATTAAAGATATTGTTTATAACTATATGTTAATCAAAGTTTAACCCAGTTACAATTTTTAAATGACAGAACTAATAACTACTCCATTAGAACTACATAATCGCTTGGTTACTATGGCGCAGTATAATACACTGCCGCCTATTGCGTTAATTTAAAAGGAAATACCTTATGTTTCGTTCATTAGCTTTTGCCTTGAGTGTATTTTGCTCTGTGGCTGTAGCATCCGATATCCCTGAAAACACACTTGATGCAGGAAAAGTCTCAGCCCAAGGTAAACCTATAACTTTATTAGGTAAAGGTGTTTCTGTTGGTGATAGCGCGCCTAACTTTAAAGTTGTGAATGATGCGTTTACACCAGTTACACTTAATGACTATAAAGGACAAGCTATTTTAATTAGTGTTGTTCCAAGTTTAGATACTGGCATTTGCAGCTTGCAAACCAAGCATTTTAACGAAAAAGTGGCAAAACAGTTCCCCGCTGTGGCAATGTTAACAATCAGTGCTGATTTACCTTTCGCTCAAAAACGTTTTTGCAAAGCCGAAAATATCGACAAAGTAATTACTTTATCTGATTCTGTTTGGCGTGATTTTGGTCAAAACTATGGATTGATTATTAAAGATATGGGCTTACTAACGCGAGCTGTGCTTATTTTAGATGAAAGCCATAAAGTAGTTTATAAACAGTTAGTAGCTAGCCTTTCAACTGAACCAGAATACGATAGCATAATCGAGAAACTCAAAACGCTGTAATGCCGATCAAGTAATGCTAATTAAGTAGTGCTAATTAAGTAATGCTAAACAGCCTTAAAACAAAAAACCGCCAGTTGGCGGTTTTTTTAATGTGCTTTTGTAATTAACCTAAAAGCTCACCAAGTTGTGAACTAACAGCTTCAACAGCTTGTGTACCATCTAATTTATGGTATTGAGTGTTACCAGCCGCAGCTTCTGCTTGGTAATAATCAACTAATGGCATAGTTTGCTCGTGGTAAATACCTAAACGTTTACGTACTGTTTCTTCAGTATCGTCAGCGCGAACAATTAAGTCATCTCCAGTTTCGTTGTCTTTACCTTCCACTTTTGGCGGGTTATAAACAATGTGGTAAACACGACCAGAACCAGGATGAACACGACGTCCGCCCATACGCTCAACAATTACTTCATCCGCAACGTCAAATTCAATAACGTGATCAACCACTACGCCATTTTCTTTCATTGCATCGGCTTGAGGAATTGTGCGTGGGAAACCATCAAGTAAAAAACCTTTCTCACAATCCGCTTTAGTAATACGCTCTTTTACTAAACCAATAATAATATCATCAGAAATTAGTTGACCAGCATCCATTACTTTTTTTGCTTCCAAGCCTAGTGGCGTGCCTTCTTTAATTGCTGCACGTAACATATCGCCAGTAGAGATTTGTGGAATACCGTATTTGTCCATTAAAAACTGAGCTTGAGTACCTTTACCAGCACCCGGCGCGCCCAAAAGTATAATGCGCATATTATTGTCCCCTAGTATGGATAATTATTTTAAAGCCTGAATTCTTCCACAAGCGCCGCCGATACTCAAGCAACTTATACTAATTGATGAGTTGCAAGTGTATTTACAGTGCATTAAAAAAGGGAACACATGTTCCCTTTTATTTAAAGTATATAATTTATACTTTCTTGTCCAAATTCAGGACTAAGTTAAGTAGCTAACTATTTGCTTAGTTCAAGCATAAGCTTGTTTAAGCGGGTAACAAATCCTGTTGGATCTTTAAGTGTACCACGCTCTGCAAGTAATGCTTGGTCTAGTAAAACATGTGACCACTGTGAAAACTTATCTTCATCTTGTTCATCATTTAAGTGCTTAACAAGTTGATGCTCTGGGTTTAGCTCAAACACAGGTTTAGCTTCAGGGGCTGCTTGACCAACGGATTCCATTAGCTTTTGCATTTGTGAGCTCATGTCATTGTCGTCGCTTACAACACATGCTGGAGAGTCTGTTAAGCGATGCGTAAAGCGTACTTCTTTAACATCTTCACCTAGTGCTGTTTTAATACGCTCAACAAGGCCAGCCATTTCTTTTTCAGACTCTTCTTGTGCTTTTTTAGTTTCTTCGTCGTCAAGCTTACCTAAATCTAGATCACCACGTGTGATTGACTGTAGTTGCTTATCAGCAAATTCAGTTAAGTGGCTCATCATCCACTCGTCAACACGGTCACTTAATAGCAGTACTTCAATTCCTTTTTTGCGGAAAATCTCTAAATGCGGTGAGTTTTTCGCAGAAGTGAATGTATCAGCAACAACGTAGTAAATTTTGTCTTGGCCTTCGTTCATACGCTCAACATATTGCTCAAGCGACACATCTTGCGTTTCTGAATCAGTATGAGTAGAAGAAAAGCGTAATAACTTACAAACAGCTTCTTTGTTTGCTGCATCTTCAGCTGGGCCTTCTTTCATTACTTGACCAAACTCGTTCCAAAATACTTGGTAATCGTCAGCTTTGTTTTTAGCCATACGCTCAAGCATTTTAATAATGCGTGATGTACACCCTTTACGAATAGCTTGCGTTACTTTGTTATCTTGTAGAATTTCGCGAGATACGTTTAACGGTAAATCGTTTGAATCTAATAAACCTTTTACAAAGCGAAGGTAGCTTGGCATAAACTGCTCAGCATCATCCATTACAAACACACGTTGTACATAAAGTTTTAAACCACTTTGACGTTCACGGTTCCATAAATCGAAAGGTGCTTTTTTAGGGATGTATAAAAGGCTAGTGTATTCAGTTTTACCTTCAACCTTATTATGTGCCCAGCTAAGTGGATCTTCCCAATCGTGGCTTACGTGCTTGTAAAACTCTTTGTACTCTTCATCAGAAAGCTCTGACTTATCACGCGTCCACAATGCCGTTGCACGGTTAATACTTTCCCATTCACCTGGTACTGCTGGGATTTTTTCGCCGTCTTCGCCTTCAGACTCAGGTACTTCTGCTTTAAACATTTGTACTGGTGTAGAAATATGGTCTGAGTATTTAGTAACAATGCCACGTAAGCGGTAATCGTCAGAAAATTCTTTTTCTTCATCACGAAGATGTAGAATGATGTCGGTACCACGGCCTTCTTTTTCAATTTCTTGAAGCGTGTATTCACCTTCACCTTGAGATTCCCACTCGTAAGCCGTTGTTTCGCCTGCTTTACGTGTACGAACAGTCACTAAATCGGCAACAATAAATGCTGAGTAAAAACCAACACCGAATTGACCAATTAGCTGTGAATCTTTACTTTGATCACCCGTTAAATTTTTAAAAAAATCAGCAGTACCTGACTTTGCAATAGTACCTAATGAGCTAATTACTTCATCGCGCGTCATACCAATACCATTATCAGAAATAGTAATGGTATTTGCTTCTTTATCTGCGCTAATACGTACACGTAAATCGGCATCACCTTGGTAAAGGTCGCCTTGAGATAGCGCTAAAAAGCGTAACTTGTCTGCTGCGTCTGATGCATTTGACACAAGCTCGCGTAAAAATATTTCTTTATTAGAATAAAGAGAATGAATCATTAAGTTTAATAATTGTTTTACTTCTGTTTGAAAGCCTAATGTTTCTTTTTGTGCTGCAGTCATTTATATATCTCCAATTTGCAAAGTGTCTGCGTTATGCACTTAATATGGGGTGAGGTGTTAGAACTTCAAGGGAAAACAAATATTTTTTTGATAAGAAAAAGTAAAAAGAAGCTATTTAATTTATTGCTCACCCAGGTGTTTATTACAGGAGAATCATAATTTGACATAGGAAACAGCCCTTTCGTTATTCTTATAGCCTGCATCCGTGTAGGCTATAAAAGCAAATTACCTTAGGGTGTGTTGTTCTTTGTGAATTGGAATTTGTTCAATCAAGGGGCGATTTGATCACGGCGCGAGGTTTGTAATCTGGCGGGCTCGATAACTGCTCCAGCGTTATTCTATTGACTTACATCCATATAAGAATAAATAAAAATTGAGCAAAGCTTCCGCGTCCTGCTCACGCCGCTTACCTGCACCCTTTGGGTCCTAAAAGAACCCAAAGGGCTGTGCATGCATTGCCTTTATACCGCGTTATCGTCTATTTATGGGGAACAACCACACATCATAGGCTCTGCCTTGCTTAAATACCAAGCACACCGCTGTAAATTCAGCCACCAAAGATCAACACGCCCCAATCATTATTTCATTTTTATTTTATATTTTTTAAATTAGCTAAGCGCTTAGCGTATAAAGCAGCACCAACAACGGGGCTATGAAGTGGCTCATAAAGTTTATAGTTGCTCGAAAAACGCTTTAATGCATTAATAAAAGGAAACAGCACTAATGCCCCAGCATTAAACACACCGCCAGAATAAGATACCTTAACCTCTTCATCTTCAGCGAACGGTAATACTTTACGAACCCCTTCAACTATTTCAGCTAATTCGTTAGCCGCATCATCTAAAATGGCTATGGCGTATTTGTCGCCCTCTGAAGCAGCCTTACAAACTAAAGTAGAAATAGAAGCCACTTTACTTCTATCCCCATTCCAATCACAAAGCACTAATCCTGTAATATCTAGGTCACTTTCAATATGAAACGTCGTTTTTAATAAAAAGTATAGCGGCCCTTTGGCTAAGCGCCCATCACTCATTTTTGTAAATACTTGCAGTCCTTTACAGCCAATCCAATAAGCAGAGCCTTCATCACTAAAAAGCTCCCCCCAACCACCACAGCGAGCATTTTGGTTCTTACTCACGCCATAAGCGATTGAACCAGTCCCTGAAACAATGTTAATACCGTCAGCACCATTAAATGCAGCAGCCCAACCATTGACCATATCATTATCACAATGATACTTATCAGAGCGCATAAAGTGTGACGGCAAAGCATTAATTTCATCAATTAACTTACTGTCTTCGCCATATGCGGGTAACCCAAAAAAAGCAAAAGTAATATCATCTACTGAACCGTTCACTTGCTCAAGCAGTGCTTTAACACCCGACTCTAAAACCGATTGTGCGCCATCTAAGCCAACTTCAACATAGTAACAAGTTCCAGATTCATGGCTTGCTACTACATTATGTGCGTGATCAAGTAATGTAAACGCCGTTTTTGTTCCACCGCCATCAACACCTAAATAATACATATTGTTTCTCCTGTTCAATTATCTTTGCTTATAAAGCATAGATATTTACACCTTGCACAACACGGTTTATTGTTCCAGATGAGCTAGGGTTATCGGGTGTATTATTGATCGCTAAGGCATGCTCAAAACCATACATTTGCACGCAAACAATATAAGGGAAAAGCAAAAATATATCTTCTGCATTTTCCATTCCTGATAAAGACAAACATTCAAAACCAGTGTGTTCTTCACTTGCTTTAGCATCAACGACAATAATCTCACCTACTTCTGAGTCACCGGTTAGCTCAGTGAGTAAATCTAAATCATATTTACGCGTTAACGGGTGATTTGAAATAAATAATATAACGAGCGTTTTATCATTCACAATTGCTTTTGGTCCATGCCTGAATCCTAACGGAGAATCAAAGCTCGACACTGCTACACCGTCGGTAAGCTCAAGTAATTTTAATGCACCTTCTCGAGCAAGCCCTTTAAATATCCCACTTCCAAGATAAATAACGCGTTCGTACTTTTTATTTGCAACTGTTTTTATTATTTGGTCATAGCGCGTTATTAACGACTCTGTAGCGGCCATGCTTTTTTCAAATTGTAATTTGAAATTTTCTACCGGACAAAATACATACAATGCAGATAACATCATCGAGCTAAAGCTCGACGTCATTGCAAAGCTTATGTCGTTTGTTTCTGGAGGCATTAATAAAGCAAATTTATTAGTACCAGAGCAACGCTTATACAACTCGCCCTCTTCGTTACATGTAATTGCTAACTGGTAACACTCTTTAACTAATGAATCAGCATAGTCAACAGATGCAACACTTTCTGGGCTATTTCCTGAGCGAGCAAACGACACTAAAAGAGTCGGTATATCCGATTGAAAATAATCATGTGGATTTGATACTAAATCAGTTGTAGCTATCGCCTCTACTCGTTTACCTAACTTAGCACAAACCGCAGGGGCAATACTCTCGCCAACAAAAGCAGATGTGCCTGCGCCTGTAAAAATAATACGTAAATTAGGCTTTGCTAAAATAGGTTTCAAAAATGCATCAATACTAGGCTGAACTTGTATTAAATTAGACAGCACTTTATCCCAACACGCTGGCTGTTGTTGAATCTCTTTTGCCGTCCAATACGCGTCTTTCTCTTTTAATAAATCTTGAGAATAGTTTAAGTAAGTCATAGGTTAAGCGTCCTTTTTTTGAGCGTTAACAGCTGTATTACAAGCAACAGAATACTGCTCTAATACTTGAGAAATTTTATGAAAAATTAATTCACGTATATTCATTTTTAGTTTTCCATCTTTAATAGCTTGATGTTGCTCGGGCATAAACTGGCTAAGTAGCGTTAAAGGCGGTGGAGAAAGCTGAAGATTATTAATCAATAGATCTAATGCAAAATCAACTTTTGGCGTAGGCCAATAATAACGAACTCGGTCACTTAAGCTGTACTGGCAATCTAAGGCTTGTTGTTTTGCCTCTGTTGCATAATACTTTTTCCAATAGACTGGATTTTCATGCATTGCTTCTAAAATGACACTTTTTACATTTGAGAGTGATTCTAAGTCTATCCACTCTTTTTCAATAGCATCTAAAGCCCAAACGGCCTCGCGAAGCGCGAATGTTAACCACGGACCAACCTTTAATATGGCAAAATGCCCTTTTACTAATTCACTCAAATGCCCAACGGATTGATAATCAGTTGAATGTGCTTCAAACACCATATTTTTATTTGACTCAATAAATTGACTCAATACGACCGCTTTTTCTGGCTCAAAGGCAATTACTTTATGGTGATCAAACTCAACACCTGGCTGAACAACTAAACCAATAATACGCTCCCAAGCATCTTTTAAGCCCACTTTATTAAACGCGTCATAATGCACATTAATTGTTTCATTCGCCGCTTCAGGCGATGTAACTTCTAAGCAATCGAGCCCTTCTTGCGCTCCACCTGGAACCGGCACTTCTGTACCTATAACGTACACTGGTGGTTCACCGCCTACTTTCTGCCATGTTTTTTCAGCTACAGCGCACAACCGAGCCGCACGTTTAGCAACATCAGCATCCCCCAAGGGAACAGGATCATCTGAACAAGACATTGAACAATCTAAATGAATTTTTCTAAAACCAGCACTAACATAAGCATCTATAAGTACATCTGATTTAGCCATCGCTTCATCAGCGGATAAATCCTGCCAACAATTTGGGCCTAAATGATCTCCACCCAAAATAACTTTATTAAGAGGTAAACCTACTTTATTAGCTAAAACATGGATTAGATCATAAAAATCACTCGGTGTTTTCCCCGTATAACCACCGTCTTGATTCACTTGATTAGACGTTGCCTCAACTATCAGATGTTCACCCTTACTTAATGCATGCTTCATAGCAGCCTCAAGCACTAATGGGTGTGATGAACACACTGAATATAATCCATTTTGTTTACCCATTTTATGCTGTTGAATTAAATCTAGTAATACTTTCAATTGACCTCCTAATAAAGCAGTTAAAACTGAAATGTTTTTAAATAACTGAGCTGAGTATGAAACAAACATAGAAACAAGTAAACAACTTTTAGTTTCATTTAGCTTCACTTTGAATTTAAAAACACTAAAGTTAAATAAAAAGATGCATTTAGATTGCAAATCAATCTCAATTGTTAATATTACTTTAATTTAATTTCATTTTATTGTCACTTTTCGTTTGACAGTAGTTTCAATGTCCTCCAGTATGATTGTGCGGTTTAGTAGAATGATTTCTATATTTATTACAATAAAAAATCCAACAGGTGAATATTATGAACAACAGGATCAGCTTTAAAAAAACCTTATTGACGATTGCAATATTTGGCGCATGTCATCAACAAGTGCTAGCTCAAGAAACGCAAGAAAGTACAGACATTGAAGTAATTAGTATTACAGGTGTACGTGGCAGTCTTGCTAAGTCGTCAGATATAAAACAAGAGGCTAAATCTTTAGTTGATTCAATTGCCGCCGAAGAGTTGGGTCGGTTTCCTGATAATAATGTAGCGGATTCCCTTTCTCACATTTCGGGGATTACAGTTAGCCGAACACGTGGTGGTGAAGCTCAATATGTAAATATTCGAGGACTAGGACCAGAATTTAGTATTGTAACACTTAACAACAGAATTTTAGCAACCGACGATGGCGGTCGTAACTTTGCATTTGATGTACTCCCTTCTGAAATGATAAGTGGCGCGGATGTATGGAAATCAGTAGAAGCCAAAAATATAGAAGGCAGTATTGGTGGTGCTGTTAACCTTAAGTCAGCGCGTGCCTTTGATAACCCAGGCCAGCAAATGCTTTTTTCTGCTACCGCTGATTACAATGATTTATCAGAAGATACCGGTAAAAAATTAAATGCTATTTATAGTAATACGTTCGCTGATGATACCGTTGGCTTCATTTTTGGCTTATCACACTCAACAGGCACTCGACGCACCGATGAGATGTTTGATAATTTCTTCTTTGGTGTCGATGATGAAATATCATACGATGTAAACAATGATGGAAATATCACATCTGATGAAACCAACCTTGTTATGCCTGGTTCATACGCACTCGGTGTTTATGCGACTGACTTTAAACGCACCGGTGTTACGTCTTCGATTGAATGGAAAGTATCCGATCGTTTTGAACTTGTTGCCGATGTAATGCTTACCAAACTAGAATCTGATGCAACTGGATACTCGCAGTCTTTTTATATGGCAGACGAAAGCGCTGCACAAAATCGATTATCTAATATTGTTCTCGATGGTAATGTTGTAACAGCAATGGATATTGCAGATGTATCGATGGAATTAATCACATTGGATGAACACAGAACTGTTGATACCAAAATGTTTGGCTTAAGTGGTACTTTTAATGCGACCGATGACTTGACTATTAAAGGTGATATTTACCAATCAAGTTCTGAGCGTGACTCCGGCGGTAAAAACACTTACGTTGTTGCAGGTGCGCCTGGTGCGCATACTGGTCATTACGAATCTAATTCTGGCGGTTTACCTGATTACATTGCAAACTGGACACAAGGTAGAACATCTGACGACTTTGGGAATGACGATTTTTCACCGCACTGGGCTGCTCGTGATGGCAGCGACATTAAAGACACCGTTACCGGTGTTTCATTAGATGCGGAGCTACTTCTCGATTATAAATACATGCCAAAAGTACAGTTTGGTGCTGCGTTTACATCAAGAGATAAAACAAATACCGCTTACGATAACTATGAACTAGGCGCCTGTAATTATTGTGGCTATCCGTTCACTTTTGGCGAAGTGGGCGCTGATGTTACCAGAGAATTCCCTTATGATGATTTTTTTGCTGGTGATTCTGCAAATATCCCCCGCTCTTTTCCGATTTTTAGTATCCCTGATTATGCGGCCGGTTTAGCGGCATCAGATGGTCAAACAATTACAGACTATTTAGGGAATGAAAGAACATTTGGCGAGAATGAGTCTGATTTATGGTCACCTATTTTTAACCCTGTAAATTCTTATGATATTACAGAAGATACGACCGCAATTTATGTTCAAGCCGATTTAGCCGGCGAAGAATGGTTTGCCAATGTTGGTTTACGTTGGATTGAAACCGAAGTGTCGTCTAAATATTCTTATAACTCTATTCAGTCTATACAAATCGTTAACCCCGACGCAGCGAATCCATCTTGGGATGTTACCTATTCAGACAGTGCCGGCCAAGAAGCACAAGGAAGCTATAGCAAATTGCTCCCAGCAATAAATGCGGGCCTTTACCTTAGCGAAGATCTTTTGTTACGTGGCGCATTAGCACAGTCATTATCGCGACCAACTTTAGATCAATTGGCTCCACTTACGACCGATAACGCACAGTCGGGGTTATTCACTATGGCGATTAGTGGCAACCCAAGTATTGAGCCGGTATTTTCAGATCAAGCCGATCTTTCTCTAGAATGGTATTTTGAAGAAGGTGGAATGTTAGCCGGTGCTATATTTTGGAAAGACTTAGACGGTTTTATTACAATAAATACCACTCAAGTAGAAATTGCATCCGAAACATTCCAAGTAACTCAGCCTATTAACGGCGATTCAGCAGAAGTTTTAGGTGCTGAACTAAGTGTACAGAAATTCTTCGAAAGTGGCTTTGGATTTACCGCAAGCTATGCCTATACAGACACTAGTACAACAATCGATGGGGTAGATGCGGGTCCGTTAACAGGCGTTGCTGATAACTCATACTCTGTTTCATTCATTTATGAAGATGATAAATTCAGCACCCAAATAGCACTCGATTATACCGATGACTACGTAACTGACTCATTTAGCCCTCTTGGTGATGATTATCAAACATCTATGGATGAGCAATATATTGTTTCCGCGTCATTGCAATATAACATTGATGAAAACTTTCAAGTCTTTGTTGAAGCACAAAATTTGCTTGATGAATCAAACCAAACATTTCAAGGTCGAGATGATATGCCCGGTTCTATTCAATTATATGGAAGAACACTTAGCTTAGGCGTACGTGCATCTTTTTAAGTTTTAGTGCTAAAAACGAATGCCTATATAAAATATATAGGCATTCGATAACAACGTTTACATATAACTTCACATCATATAAATACGATAAAAAGATATCACCAATATAATAAGAGATATATAAAATGCAAAAACCTTGGTTACTTTTCGCGGTCGCTGTTACCGTTATGTGGGGATTATGGGGTGCATTGACCGCAATGCTCGCAAGCAGTACTCCTTCAACAATTATTTATTCTATTTGGGCTGTGACGATGGTCATACCTTGTGTTATTGCGCTTAAATTAGTCGGCTGGAAATTAGCAACTGATAAATACTCAATTTTACTGGGGTGTACAATTGGGTTTCTTGGCTCTGGTGGTCAAATGCTGTTGTTCCATGCTGTAGATACCGGCCCTGCTTACCTTATTTTCCCCATTGTTTCATTGTCGCCACTCATCACTATCGTTTTGTCTTTTTTATTACTCAAAGAACGTACTGGCAAGCTAGGCACTATTGGTATTTGTTTAGCGCTAATAACACTGCCATTATTTGAATACTCACAAGGCGATGAATCAAGTACACACAATTTAGTATGGTTCTTACTCGCTATTTCAGTGATGGCTGCATGGGGGCTACAAGCTTTTTTTATGAAGTTCTCTAATAACCACATGAACGCCGAAAGCATCTTTTTTTACATGACAATTACAGCGCTTCTATTAATTCCTGTTGCTTACTTTATGACTGATACACAATCATTAAAAGACTTTGATTTTAGTACAATCCCATCAATTGCAGGTATTCAAATCCTAAATTCTATTGGTGCTTTATGCCTGGTTTATGCATTTCGTTATGGTAAAGCAATGGTAGTGTCGCCTTTAACAAACGCAGGTGCCCCTTTAATCTCTTCAATATTAAGTATTCTTTTTATTGGAATTATCCCGAATGAATTTAAGATTTTAGGCATCATACTCGCCATTATCGCAGCAATATTATTGGCTATAGAACCTGAAGATAACAAATCAAGTAACTAATTTTTGAGAGGCTATTATGAAAAAACACATTGGCGCTATTTCTATTTTCGCATTTTCTCTAACCGGTTGCTCAGGCGTAAGTGATAAAGCTAACAACGCACACTACACAATGAGCGATTACTACTCAGTAAATAAAATTGACGCTCATGTACATGCCAATAACACGTCTGCGGCTTTTATTGAGCAAGCGCAAAAAGACAACATAAAGTTACTATCAATAAACGTCGACTACCCCGACTTTCCTAGTATTGATAAACAAGCGAGTATTGCGCAGTTACTTTCGAAAAAATACCCGCTTAATTTTTATTTCGTTACCACGTTTTCAATGCAAGGTGCAGACACACCCCAATGGAAAAACAATGTAATTAAACGCATTGATTTGGCAATAAATAAAGGCGCTAAAGCAGTAAAAGTATGGAAAAACATAGGGATGGATTTTAAAAACCAAAAGCAAAATTTGGTAATGATTGACGATCCTCTTTTCGATCCTATTTTTAACCATTTAACCAATAAAAACATTCCATTGATTGGTCATCAAGGCGAGCCTAAAAATTGCTGGTTACCTGTGAGTAAAATGACGGTAAATAATGATAAACAATATTTTGCAGCTCATCCGCAATACCATATGTATTTACACCCTGAAATGCCAAGCTATGAGCAACAAATGCAAGTTCGTAACAATATGCTTAATAAGCACCCTAATATGCATTTTATGGGAGCACACTTAGCAAGTTTAGAGTGGAGCGTTGATGAAATAGCCTTATTTTTAGATACCTACCCAAATGCAGTTGTCGATTTGGCAGCAAGAATGGGGCAAATTCAGTATCAATCAAAACTCGATAAACAGAAAGTACGTGAATTTTTTATTAAATATCAAACTCGTATTTTATATGCGACTGATTTAACTCACGCTCCTGACGCTACTGATATGCAGCTTAAAAAAGAAGCTCATAAAAAATGGACTGAAGACTGGCTGTATCTAAATACAGATAAGTCATTAAGTGTGCCTGAAGTGGATGGCGATATCGTGGGTTTGGCATTACCAAAAAGCGTTGTTGATAATTTGTATGCTAACAACGCCGTTCGTTTTTTCAATATAAGTGCAAACTAATCGTTAGCTTTGCACTTTCAACATATATTATTTTAAAGGTTAAATAATGAAAAAAAATTACACCTCTAACTTACTCATTTGCGCCATTAGCACTTTTTCACTTGTAAGCTGCTCTAAACAAGCAATTAACTCAACTATCAACAATGATATAGTTTACACCGTAAAAACAGATGCTCTTTCTTTAGAATTTAATAATTTACTGCATAGTCATATTGTCGGGAATGTAAACGGAAACCAAATAGCGTTAGGCGACATTAAGCCTAGTGAATATGTGGTGACACTTGATAAAAACGTGATTAGCGACTTTAACTTTATTGAAAAAAAAGTGCAGCCAATAGAAAACGAATTAGGCTACGGCACCCAAGTAGAGCTAAGCGGTATATCATCACAAGGACTGCTTAAAAAAACTGTTGTGAGTGTATATAAACGCTACCCGACTATGGCATTTTTTAATGTGAGTTACACGAATACAACTGACGCTAATATTAAAATTGTTAAATGGGTTAATAACGACTACACACTTTCAGACAATAAAACGGTTCAAACCGAGCAGCCCGCCTACTGGTCTTATCAGGGCGCTTCTTATGAAGATCGAAGAGATTGGATAACCCCAATCACACCTGGTTATAGCCAGAAAAATTACATGGGTATGAACTCATCAGATTACGGCGGCGGCACTGCAATAGTCGATTTATGGCGAAAAGATATAGGTATTGCCGTCGGTCATACCGAAACATCGCCTAAATTAGTTTCATTACCACTTAATTATACAAAAACAGATAACGGTGCAACAATTCACGTTGAGCTTGAGAAAGGAAATGAACTCAAAAAAGGTGAAACACTTAATACCATTCAAACCTTTGTTAACGTCCATAATAACGATTATTACGCCACACTTAAAAGCTACCGCAAAGTAATGGCTGATAAAGGGTTAAAAATGGCTGATGTACCCGACTCAGCATACGAGCCAATTTGGTGTGCGTGGGGTTACGACCGTAACTTTGACGTAAATGAAGTACTTGGTACATTAGAAACCGCTAAAAAAATGGGTTTAGAATGGGCTGTTCTCGATGATGGCTGGCAGACAGCTGAAGGTGATTGGTACTTAGACCGTAAAAAGTTCCCTAATGGCGATGAAGATATGAAAGCCTTTGTATCTAAAATAAACGAAGCAGGGCTAAAAGCAAAATTATGGTGGGCTCCTTTAGCGGTAGATCCTGGCACCGACTTATTACACGAACACACCGACATGTTATTACTTGATGAAAATGGAGCTGTTCAAGACGTAACATGGTGGAATAGTTTTTACCTTTGCCCTGCCTACAAAGACACAATTGAGCACAGTAAAGCACTTGTTCGCAAAATGCTGGGGGAATGGGGATATGAAGGGCTTAAGATTGACGGACAACACCTCAACGGCGTTGCGCCTTGTTATAACCCTGCACACAATCATGCATACCCAGAAGAGTCTGTAGAAAAGTTAGCCGAGTATTGGGAAGAAATATTTAAAACAGCAAAAGAAGTAAAACCCGATGCGGTGATTGAAATTTGTCCTTGCGGCACATCTTACGCTTTCCATAACTTGCCTTTTATGAATCAAACTGTTAGCTCAGATCCGTTATCGTCTTGGCAAATACGCCACAAGGGAAAAACGCTAAAAGGTTTAATGGGCGAATCATCACCTTATTATGGAGATCATGTTGAGCTTAGTGATAATGCCAATGACTTTGCTTCATCAGTTGGCATTGGAGGCATTGTTGGTACAAAATTTACCATGCCTAACTCAACGGGTATTGCCGCTGAATTTGCCTTAGATAAAGAAACAGAACAAACATGGAAAAAATGGATTGATATATACAAAGAAAAAATGCTGCCTAAAGGTATCTATTTAGGGGAGTTATACGATATTGGTTTTGACCTCCCAGAAACCCATGCAATACAAAAAGGCGCTAATATGTATTACGCATTTTATGCCGATAGCTGGGATGGCGAAGTGGAACTAAGAGGGTTAGAACAAGGCGAGTATCAAATAAAAGACTATGTGAATAATAAAATTTTAGGCACAACCTCAGGTACTAACGCTAAGTTAAATACTCAATTTAAAGGTTACTTATTATTAGAGTTGACGCCAACAAAGGCGATTAATTAATGAAGTCAATTATCTATTTATTGTTGTATATAGGGTGCTCTTTTTGTATAGCTCAGCCGTTAGCGGTAAAAGATACTGCACCAGCATTTTCTTTACCGTTATTAAACGATGAACACACGATCACCCTATCCGATTATAAAGGCAAAGTAGTGTATGTTGATTTTTGGGCGTCATGGTGCGTACCATGTCGCCGCTCATTTCCTTTTTTAAATGCGCTGCGAGAAGAGTATACAGACAAAGGCTTTGAGGTAATTGCAATAAACTTAGAGCAAGAGTCTGAGGCTGCTAATGCGTTTTTAACTCAACACCCTGTTTCATACCCTGTTGTAGCTGGCTATAACAGTACAGTGGGCACTGATTACGAAATTATAGCTATGCCAACAGCCTATCTAATAGGCAAGGATGGGAACATAAGGGTTAAACATATGGGGTTTAATACTGCACAAAAAGATTATCTTGAGGCCGTTGTCGACAAGCTCGTTTCAGAGTTTTAAACGAAGGGTTTAAACTAGTAATTGTTAAATAAAACGATACTCTTTATGACTTCTTTTTGATACCAAGCCACTCACATCTCGAGTGGCTTTTACATTAAATAAGTTTCTCCCTCTTACTGATACACTTGAAAAGATAGGTAGGCGAATCATCACGCTATACTTTAATTTATAGCGCATATTATTTTTCTAATTATTTATAAAACCGAAAGGCTTTATTGGTAAAATGTTTCATTTCATATATAATCAGGCTTCATTATTTAAGTTTGAAACTTTTTATAAAAGGGAAATTATGCGCGACACTAGCCAAAGACGTGAGCAAATTAGTCGAATGTTAAAGGAAATAGGCAGCGTACAAGTTCCTCACCTCGCCGTAAAGTATGACGTATCAACTGTTACAATAAGAAAAGACCTGCGTTTTTTAGAACAGCAAGGTATTGCAACTCGTTCATACGGGGGGGCAATGCTGAAAGAAACAAATGTAATTGAAACCGAACTCGCCATAGACCGAAAGCAAACACTCCATGCTGAAGAAAAACTCAGTATTGGTAAAGCCGCAGCCCAATTAATTAACTCTGGTGATTCAATCATTTTAGATTCGGGATCGACCACCATTCAAATTGCGGCGCACTTAAAAGATAAAGAAGATTTGACTATTATTACTAATGGTTTAAATGTAGTGAATAAGCTGTCGGTGTATGACGAAATAGACGTTATGTTACTTGGCGGTACATTAAGACGTAAAAACATGTCTTTTTTTGGCAGCTCAGCTGAAAAGTGCTTAGAAGATTTACATGTTGATAAACTATTTTTAGGCGTTGATGGTTTTCATATGGAACGCGGTATTACCACATACTTTGAAGCTGAAGCAGTGTTGAATAGAGTGATGTGTAAAATCGCGTCTGAAATAATAATTGTTACTGATTCATCTAAGTTCGAACATGTTTGCCTACATAAAATTCTTGAACCGGCAGCAGTCACCACCGTGGTTACCGACAGCAATATACCAAACAATTATTTAGAGGGGCTTAAACGCCTTGGTATTAATGTAATAATCGTTTAACGATTATTACATTAGATAATTAAAACGGACAAGGACATTGACCATGAATGCGTTTTTCGCTGGTTGGATGTTCAAAATGTAAGTCGCTCGCATGCAGCTGCAAGCGCTCTGCCATGTGTTCGCTTTGCGCGCTTTTATACAAATCACAGCCTAAAATAGGATGACCTATAAACTGGCTGTGTATTCTTAATTGATGAGTGCGCCCAGTCACGGGTGTAAATTGTACTAGGGTTCTGTATGGTTGTTTGAATCTCTCAAGCACTTTGTATTCAGTCACTGCAGCTTTACCCGTAGTTTGGCAAATTTTAACACGCGGAAAAAGCAGCTTGTCTTTCGCTATTGGTGCAGTAATTTGCCCCTCATCAACAGCCAAGCTTCCCTCTAGCATCGCTACATAACGCTTATGAATTATGCGTGCCTGAAATTGTTTATTAAGGTGCTTTGACGCTGCACCGTTTAGCCCAACAATCATAATGCCAGACGTACCCAAATCCAATCGGTGCGGTAACTTCGCTTCAGGAAAAGCGGCTGTTAATCCCTTTTGACCATGCACTAAACGATAATGTACTGAGTCCCAGTTAAGCGGGTTTTTGCCCGATAAACTCAATAGCCCACTGGGTTTATTAATAAGCAAAATATCATCATCTTGATATAATATGTCAATAAACCCATCGCATTTAGGCGCTACAAAGTCGTCAATAATAATATGATCTATCAAGTTAGACTCAGGTGTTGTGTTAATCATTAAGTTAATCAATACCTTTAGAATGAAGCGCTTTTAAAGCCAAAACTTGCTCGCGCAAATCATCAGCAGTTACTTTGTCAGCGGCAATAGCTTCACCTACGGTAACAGACACTAAAGACCATTTTAATCGGGGTAATTGCCACTTAGCTTTTCGACTAAACATGCTCCCCCATAACCCACCTAAATGCACCGGAATAACTTGTACGGGTGAGCGCTTAATAATACGTTCTATTCCACGGCGAAAAATATCCACTGAGCCATCACTCGTTAGCTTCCCTTCTGGGAAGATACCAACGAGCTCGCCTTTATCAAGCGCGGATGCAACTTCGTCAAAGGCTTTTTTAAACGCTTTAGGGTTGGTTTTTTCACTGTCAATTGGAATAGCTTTAGCCATTTTAAATAACCAATGCAGTGCTGGTGAATAATAAATAGGGGCAAATACCATAAATCGGATTGGTCTTGGTGATGTTGCTAAAATAAACATCCAATCGACAAAACTGACATGATTACACACAACAACAGCAGCGCCTTCATCCGGAATATTACTCTCCCCTTTTGTGCGCACTCTGTACATACAAATAGCCAAAATATAAATAACAAAACGTAAAAAGAACTCAGGGACTTTTGTATAGATATAAATAGAGATAAGTAGATTTAAACCAGCAAGTAACAACAGAAGTTCTGAAATACTCCACTTTAAAATAGACAACGTAACAATGCTTAAAATAGCACTGCCCACCATAAACAACGCATTTAAGACATTGTTAGCGGCTATAACTCGTGAGCGACTAGATTCCTCTGTGCGCTGTTGAATAAGCGCATACAGCGGTACAGTATAAAAACCAGAGCCAATACCAATGCCTGCCATCCATACAAAATGCCACAATATATCGCCTGTTTTTAGCACTTGTTCAAGAGTTAACAATTCATTACTTTGATTTGTATATGCACTAATAGCGGGCTCTTGGCTCAGTAAGTATAAAAACAAGGTAATTAAAATAGCACCAAAAGGCACAATACCTAACTCTATACGTGAACGAGATAGTTTTTCACACAATAAGGAACCAATTGCAATACTAAGCGAAAACACAACAAGCGCGCTGGTTACAACCAGTTCATTGCCTCCCATCACATGTTTCACATAGCTTGGTAAAGTAGTTAAAATTATTGCACCAATCAACCAAAACCAACTAATACCAAGAACAGATTTACCTACCGACTCGGTTTGCGAATTAAGTGCTTTAAACACACTTTTTGTGGATGAAAAAATATTATAAGTAAATGTTAAATTAGGGTCGTTCGCTTCACTAATTGGAATATATCGGCTACTCGCATAACCTATAACAGCTAACACTAGCACTGCAATACTTATAAAAATGGGACCCGTTGATTGCGTTATATAATAAGTACCAAAAATAGTCCCGATTAGTATCGCAACAAATGTACCTGATTCAACTAAACCATTCGCTTTTGTCAGTTCATTTGGCGCTACGTGTTGGGGTAAAATAGAGTATTTTAATGGACCAAAAAATGTACTTTGCAATCCCATTAAAAATACAGTGGCTAACATCAACCAAACATATTGAGTTAAAATAGACACAACACCAATTGCCATAATTGGTATTTCACACAGTTTTACAATTCTAATCAGTTTTGATTTTTCGGTTTTTTCTGCAAGTTGACCTGCCATTCCCGAAAATAAAAAGAAAGGAAGAATAAATAAGCCTGCTGCTAAATTAGAATAAAAAGCACCATCAGCAACATTCGCGGCTTGAAATATTAATAAAATAAGTACTGATTGCTTGTAAATATTATCGTTTATTGCCGAAAAAAACTGCGTAATAAAAAGCGGAAAAAAACGCTTACTAGTAAGCAAAGATCCCTGATATTGTTGTTTATTATCTTGCATTGCATTCCTTACCAATTAGATACATAACGTAGAATACACAGTTCATAAATAAATTACGAATAACAAAACAATACCTGCGTTTAAAAACAAAAAAGCCCATACAATTTAAATTGTGTGGGCTTTTAAAATTATTATCAAATAGCTCTTTTAAATTAGCTTTCGGTAACCGCTCTTCTACCACTAAAGGCATGCATGAGAGTAGTGCCATCAACTAAATCAAGTTCGCCACCAACAGGTATTCCGTGGGCGATACGCGAAGCGCCTACTTTGTATTTATGGCAAAGTTGAGCAATATAATGTGCAGTGGTTTCACCTTCAACCGTCGGGTTGGTTGCTAAAATCACTTCGTTTATACCGCCTTGTGATAATTTTTTATCAAGTACATCAAGACCAATTTCTTTAGGACCTATACCATCAATCGGCGATAAATGCCCCATTAATACAAAGTATAAACCTAAGTATTGACCCGTTTGCTCAATCGCAAGTACGTCACTTGGCGATTCAACAACACACAATATACCGCTGTCTTGGCGTTTTGTACTTAAACAAATATCACATTGCGCTTGTTCGCAAAAAGTACGACAAGACTGACAATGACCAACAGCTGTCATTGCTTTGGTAAGTGCATTACCCAACTGAGTGCCGCCTTTACGGTCGCGCTCTAATAAATGAAAGGCAATACGTTGCGCCGATTTAGGACCAATACCAGGCTGGCAACGAAGCGCCTCTATAAGCTGGGTTAGGCTATCTGAAAGTTGCATTATTTACTTAAAACGGCATTTTCATACCTGGTGGTAGTTGCATACCGCCAGTTACTTTACCCATACGCTCTTGTGTTTCGTCTGCTACACGGCGTACAGCGTCGTTACAAGCTGCTGCAAGTAAGTCTTCAATCATGTCTTTGTCGTCTTCCATTAAACTTGCGTCAATTTCAACACGGCGTACGTTGTGGTTACCAAGCATAGTTACTTTAACTAAGCCAGCACCGGCTTCACCAACAACTTCTAAAGTTGCGATTTCGTCTTGGGCTTTTTGCATGCGATCTTGCATTTGCTGCGCTTGCTTCATCATGTTGCCCATTCCACCTTTAAACATAACTTTCTCTCTTTCTTTTTTAATACATTAATTAACATGAACATAAGGGCTATTGTAAGGAATTACAATGCCTGAATACTATTTTCGTCGATTTCGGCGCTAAATATTTGTTGAAATTGTACTATGTTACTATCCGAAGTGATCACATCTATTGCTTGTTGATGACGACCTACATCAATTTTTTGTTGAATAAGGTAAGGAGAGTCAATTACGCCTTTAGCAAAATTAATACTAAGTGAGACGTTATGCTCATAAATACTTGATAATGCAGCATCGAGCTTTTGACGTAGCACTGGTGTATCTAAATGCTTTTGAGATTCGTCGACATCAATATGTAAATTGTTACCTTGTTTGGTAAAAATTGAATGCAATGCAAATTGACGCATACGACCACCCAGTCCCATTCGTTTAATTAAATATGCCCACTCGTCTTGTTGATGCGCAAATCTTATTTCACTTATAGGACTTTGAAAATCATCTGGCGTAGGAATACTAGGCTCTTGAGGAGCAACTTCAGGTACTTTTTGAGGATTTATTTGCTCAAGTAACTCCGGCGCTAAGTTTTCGGTAATCGTTTGGTGTTTTTCTCTAAAGTCGATTTTTCGCTCAGGCCTTTGCTGTATTGGCTCTTGCGTTTGTGTATGGCTCCCGGTTAATGGGAGCTCAGGCTTTTTTTCACTCTCACCTGTCATATCCGTAGCCCACGGTGGCGGGTTATCTGAATGACTTGGTGCAATATGTGTGTTGTCTAATTTTGTACCATTTGATGATGCATTAAAACCATCTGCACCAGTATTGTTATTAGCCAAAGCATTACTGTTATCAATAGTAGTAGCGGCAGTCGAATTTTCGCTAGGCACTTTATTTACGTTAGTGTGCCTATTTCCAGTATTAGTATCACTTACTACCGGATTACTTTTATTACTGTTTGTGCTTTGTGCATCACGCTTGTTTGCACTAGAAAGCGTTCCCGCCCCTGATATATTTCTATCACGTAAAATACGTGCAATAGCCGACTGAGCTTGTGCTTCTCGTTCTACAATAGAGGCATTTGCAGCACTGTCTTGGTCTTGCTGTATAGCCGGGGTGCTCGGTCCTGAATTGTTTTCAGCATTATTATGTGAATGATTTACAGAGTTAAACCCTTGGTCAACCGCGCTATTCATTACATCATCAAACTGTGCAACTAGTGTTTGCTCCACATCACTGTGTTGCATGTACGCTTCGTCTTCACTTTCACGCTGCGCTTGCTCGTCGGTTACTTTATTAACTTGACGCTCATTATCATTCGCAGTGTGTTGAGAACCACCTGATTGCGTTAATGTTACTGGAGAATTTTTAACTTCGGACTCAAGTTCGTGATTATTAGCTTGAGTATTACTTTCTACACTTTTTTTATTATCTTCAATAGCGCTAAGTTGTTCTGTATGTTTTTCTTCGACAGGACTACTTTTTTGTATTGGATTTTGTGTTGAACGTTGTTCTAACTGTTGTATTGGTTGTTCTTCAGAATTTTTCTTCGCTGATTTATTCTTATTCAATATATCGCGTAACGCATCGGCTCGACCTGCATTACTTTGTACTGGCTTAGCTCCCGAGACTGGCTCAGACTGCTGGCTTTGTGTACCAGCAGACTCAAACGCTAACAATCTTAGCATTATCATCTCAAAACCTAAACGAGGCTCTGGTGCCCATTGTAAGTCTTTTTTACCATTTAATAATAACTGGTAATAAACTTGAATTTGTTGAGGATTAGTATGCTGTGCGACATGCGCGATATAGTCAGCATTCGTTTCATCAAGCGCAGCGGCTTCTGGTACTAATTGGCTTAATTGTGTTAAATGCGTCAACGCAATTAAATCATCAAGCAAAGCAATATAGTTTGGATTTCGGCTCGCTACATTTGCCACTTCACTCATTAGCGCAGCGCCATCTTGTGCAAGTAATGCAGCTAATAAGCTTTGGCTATAATGTGTATCCATCAAACCAAGCATTGTTTGTACTGCTTGATTATTAATATCACCATTTGTTTGCGCTATAGCTTGGTCGGTTAAGCTAAGTGCATCACGCATACTACCATCAGCGGCTTTTGCAATAATGCTAAGCGCATCATTGTCATAGTTAAGCTGCTCTTGCGTAAGTACATGTTCAAGCTGTGTTTTAATTTCACTTTGCGATAAGGCGTTTAAATTAAATTGCAAACAGCGAGATAAAATAGTGACTGGTAATTTTTGAGGATCGGTAGTCGCTAATAAAAACTTCACATGCTCTGGTGGCTCTTCAAGCGTTTTTAAAAGCGCATTAAAGCTATGCTTAGAAAGCATGTGAACTTCATCGATTAGGTATACTTTATAACGTCCGCGCGTTGGCGCATATTGAACGTTATCGAGTATTTCACGGGTGTCTTCTACTTTTGTACGAGAAGCCGCATCTATTTCGAGTAAATCAATGTAGCGCCCTGCTTCTATATCTAAACAGCTGCTACATTGACCACACGGATTTGCAGATATACCTTCGTCGCAATTTAAGCTTTTAGCAAAAATACGCGCAATGGTCGTTTTACCCACACCGCGGGTTCCAGTGAATAAATAAGCGTGATGCAGTCTATTTTGTGTAAGCGCATTTACAAGCGCTTGCTTAACATGAGACTGCCCAACCAATTCATGAAAGGTTTGAGGACGCCATTTTCTCGCTAGAACCTGATAACTCATCGATTACTCGCCTTCGAATTCAACCAATTTTAGGATTTTAATACCCATTTTTTTGATGCGCTGCTCACCACCAAGTCCCGGTAATGATACAACAAATGCAGCATCTGTGGCTTCGCCACCTAGTTTATGAACTAATTTAGCTGTGGCTTCGATTGTGCCGCCAGTTGCTAATAAGTCATCAACTAATAATACTTTATCGCCAGGTACGATTGCATCAACATGCAGCTCTAGCGTGTCTTCACCGTACTCAAGTAAGTAATCTTGACGAATAACTTCGCGCGGTAACTTACCTGGTTTACGTACTGGAATAAATGGAATGCCTAACGCGTAAGACAGTGGAGCACCAAAAATAAAGCCACGTGATTCTGTACCAATTATTTTAGTAAATCCTTGATCTTTATATTCAGCGATAAAAGCGTCAATGGTAGCTTTAAATGCTTCTGGATTTGCCATTAAAGTGGTTACATCGCGAAACATGATGCCCGGCTTTGGATAATCAGCAATTGTAGTTATGCTGTTTTTGATAATTGCTGGTGTTACTTGAGTCATAATTTTAACTGCTCAATTGTTTATATTACAAAGCAGGTGATTATAACCTTAAGTGACCTTTAAATGCGAGTTTGACGTTATTTTAAAAGAAGTATTAAGTATGGGCGTATTTATATTTGGAAATTGAATTTGAGCAGTAGGTTTGTTTTAGACATACTGAGCTTATGTGGTCTGATTATTCTTATAATTACACGACAACACAGTTTAAAGGTATAACATGTACTGCCATTGAGTTCTTCCTAGGCGCAATTTACTCTTTGTTGAATATGTGAATATACGTAGAGGTGTAGGCAAGACGCGGAAGCTTTGCTTTGTTTTTACTTATTCTTACAAGGGTGTAAGTTATTAGCGTAACGCTGCAGTAGTTATAAAACTATTAAGTTATAAATCACGCGCCGTAATTAAAACGCCTCTAGATTAAATAAGTTTCAATCCTGAAAGGTCAACACGATCTATATAGGATAATTATAAATAAAGTGATTCAAGGCTGAAGTAAAACAACAGCCTTAATAAACGCTATGCATTTAAGTTAAGCTAGTGATCCAGCCTAAAATTGCATTTAAACAACCAATTCCTGCAAATACAGCTAAAAATGCAAGAAAGTAAGTCGCGTTGAACGGATCTTTAAAGTCTTTATCATCTGACATTAGTACAACCTTTTATTAAGCACGGCAAATAAGGCTGCCATAATAGACGATGTAAAATCATCAATAAAGACCTTAATCTTGATTTTTTGTCACAATTACACCACGTTCCGCCATTGCACTGAGGGTAACCAATGCGCCTTGAGCAATTTGCTCTGCATTAAATTGTGGTGCATGAGTTAACACCTGCTGGCAAACTTCGTCAAATGTCGAGCCTTCACTTGCCTCAATAATTGATAATAACAAAGCAGTCATCGCATTTGTTGCCAAAAATTGAACGTCATCATTCTCATCACGATATACAACAAAGTAATTAGGCTGAGGTGATGGCTCTGTGGGCTTATAGCTAGTACTTATATTTTGTACTGGGAATTGGTAACTTAAATTACGAACCAAGCTCGATAAACAAAGTGACGCACTCGTTATATCTGTATTTTTTAATCTTTTTTCGAGTTCATTTTGCATCGCTATAGATACGTCGAGTTCTACCCATTCATAGTGAGCAAGTTCGAGCATAAATACAGGATCGTATTTTTTCATTTTATAATTACTTGATAAGTAATTAATAAACTCCCCTGCTATATCTAAAAAGTACGGTGAATGGCAATCATATTCACTAAAAAACTGGCGCACGAGTACATTCCATTGTTTATCAGTATATAACGTTTTTAACACCGGAAAACCTGATGATACAAAACCTTCAATATTATTAAAAAAGAGATCTCGATAAATAGCCATTCGCCTATCTTCAATATCGTTAGGTTTTTTATTAATAGCGGGTTTACGAATATGCGCCATAAATTCGTTTTGTATTTCAATAAAGCCCATAGCTAAGCACTCTGCTTTATAAGTGTTGAATCAAGGTACTTAGATTGTAACTCATGAATTATATCTAACTCTTTTGTAAGCACGTTCATAGTAGGAATATTAAAATCACGTTCAAGCAATGTAGGAAATACACCATGCACCTCATATGCCCTATCAAGTAGTTGCCATACAGGGTCAATTACATCGGCTCCGTGTGTATCTACTATTAAGTCATCCGCTTCGTTGTAATGACCGGCAACGTGCCCGTAAGCGATACGATTTGAAGGTAAGTTTGTTAAAAACTCTTGCGCGTTATAGCCATGATTTATTGAGTTTACATAAATATTATTCACATCAAGTAAAAGTTTACAATCAGCTTGCTCTAAAATGGTGTTTGTAAATTCAAGCTCTGATAATTGCTGCCCAGGGGCGCCATAGTAAGACACGTTTTCTATCGCGATTTGACGCTCAAGTATATCTTGAACCTGCTTTATACGCGGCACAACGTGTGCAATAGCATCTTGTGTAAATGGAATTGGCATTAAATCGTACATGTGTCCAGTTCCCGAGCAATAACTTAAGTGCTCACTAAAAATTTTTATATTGTGCTCATCAAAAAAAACTTTTAACGATTTAATAAATTTTATATCTAATGGTTCGGGCGAGCCAATTGAGAGTGACAAACCATGGCAAATGAAGTTATTTGCGTCTGTTAATGTTTTAAACTGCTTTTTAAAGCGTCCACCTAACTTTAACCAATTCTCTGGAGCAACTTCTAAAAAATCAATTTGTTTAGGTACATGCTCGAGTAATTCATCAAGCATTTCTCGGCGTAGACCAAGACCCACCATTCCAAAATTTGTGCTTTTATACTGTGCCATACACACCTCTAACATAACAAAAAAGGACCATAAGGTCCCTTTAGCATAACTTATCTAAACTAATAAATTAACGGCCGCCACATTTACCTTCACCGCACTTACCTTCAGTTTTAGCTTTCATGCCTTTGGTATCTTTTGCGTCGCCGCCACATTTACCTTCGCCGCACTTACCTTCAGCTTTTGCTTTCATGCCTTTAGCATCTTTTGCGTCGCCGCCACATTTACCTTCACCGCACTTGCCTTCAGCTTTTGCTTTCATGCTTTTAGCATCTTTTGCGTCGCCGCCACATTTACCTTCGCCGCACTTACCTTCAGTTTTGGCTTTCATGTCTTTGGTATCTTTTGCATCGCCACCACATTTGCCTTCGCCACCACATTTGCCTTCGCCGCACTTACCTTCAGCTTCAGCTTTAGCTTTCATGTCTTTGGCGTCTTTTGCATCGCCACCACATTTGCCTTCGCCGCACTTACCTTCGGTTGCGTCTAATTGGTAACCAGTTACTAATTGTTGAAACTCAAATGGGTTAGCTTGTGCATCAGCTGATACAAAACCTGCAGAGCCAATAACGACTGCACCTAAAGTTAACGCGATTGTATTTTTTTTAATTGTATTCATTTAGTGGCTCTCTTAACTCAAGTATTGTGATTTTATGCCAATTACGAATATATTTTACATTCGTATATTGTTTGTATAGTTAAGTAGACCAGATCAAGAACAAAAACTTTCATTTATTTTCAATATTATTTACTTTTTCGTTTTTTAAAGAAAATGTGGATGATAATTACGGATTTATCAATGTGATATTTACAGGTAAACTGTGCGTCCACTTTTTCCAAAGAATTAATCTCTTTATGAAACTTGTTTTAGCGCCTATGGAAGGTGTTGTTGATTTTAAAATGCGCCAATTACTTACTGATATTGGTGGGTTTGATTTATGCGTAACTGAGTTTGTAAGAGTCGTTGAAGCATGCTTACCTGATAAAGTATTCCATCGCTATTGCCCCGAACTAGCCAATAATGGATTTACACGTGCTGGCACGCCTGTTCGCATACAATTATTAGGTCAAGTTGCTGATGTTTTGGCTGAAAATGCAGTTAAAGCAATTAATTTAGGCTCTCACGGTATTGATCTTAACTTTGGTTGCCCTGCAAAAACAGTTAACAGAAGCAGAGGTGGTGCTGTATTGCTTAAAGATCCTGAACACATGTATTCAATAATAAAAGCAGTTAGAGACGCCGTAGATGACCAGCATGAAGTAAGTGCAAAAATACGTCTTGGCTTTGACGATGATAGTAATAGCCAAGAAATAGTCGATGCGGTAGTCAGTGCAGGTGCTAATAGCGTTGCTATCCATGCAAGGACTAAACGAGATGGATACAACCCTCCAGCGTATTGGGAGAAAATACCACCTATAATAAAAGGTAAAAATATTGCGGTAGTTGCTAATGGTGAAATTTGGCAGGTAGAGGACGCAATGTTATGTCAAAAACGCAGCGGCTGTAGCGACTTAATGTTAGGTCGAGGTGCGTTATCTCACCCTGATTTAGCTAAAAAAATTAAGGCACACGTCAATGGTGAGTCTTATAATGAATTACAATGGGAGCATATAATTTACCATTTAATTCATTCAGCTATCCATCAAGACCCAGCTAAAGATGAAAAGTATTTCGCTTCCCGTACAAAGCAATGGTTAGGTTATTTAAAGCGTCAATACCCTCAGGCAATAGAGTTATTTGATGAAATACGCCGATTAAAAAGTAAAGAAGACGTGGCTAGTGTACTAAAAAAGTATGCCAAAGCACCTCAACTTGATTCAAATCATAACGGCTAACAAAAACGAAATACATAATATCGGTATAACATAAAACCAATTGAAGAAGGTTATACTGATAATGTCTCATCAAAAAAAATTAAACGATGAAATAGCACAAGTAAAATCTAAAATACTGAATATGCTGTCGCAATCAGTTTATCCAACACACCAATATTTAATGACGATTTTAAATAAAACACAAACCAATGAATGGTTAGATTACGCAACCGAAAATTTAGGTCCTGAGTATGAACTTTTAATTAATCGAATGACTAAGTTAGAAGCTGCTGTGAGCCAAATAGAAATTGGTCAATATGGCTATTGTTGTGATTGCGAAGAGGAAATATCCAAGGAGCAACTTGAGCTAGACCCTGCAACGCAACGATGTAAAAAGTGCGCGCAATAAGCGCACTAAATAATTTAATTACAGTATTTGCTGAGCAAAACTAAATGTTTGGGCCGGATAAAGAATAATATCGTCGACTAAATATTGAGCGTCTTTCTCATTTATCTTCAACCGCTTCATTAAGTTAACTCTTGCTTGTGGAATAGTCCAAGCATGATAATGAATACCCACATCTGTTTCCATCAATGCTAGCATTAGTGTTCTATCAGCGACAGAAAGCGAATTTTCATTTGCCATTACGGGGAGTATTGTAAATCCAGTTAACCAATCCAGTCCTTTTACTGGTTTTTGGTCTTCTAAAAATTGCACCAAAAATGAATGTTCGTGAGATGTTTGCAACTCAAAGCTAAATGGTGCTTTTTCTAACGTCTTTATTTGTTGATCTAACAGAGTAACCCATTCAAGTGGCGAGTGAATAGCTCCACTAAAGTAATTTAATTTACTCTGATACCACTCACTACCATTCGCAAGACCTCGTAAACCAGCGCTGCCTCTGGGTTTATATTGAGTTAAATAATCATCAAGTATTGTTAATTCTAACTGTAAGTCTTCAGGTGTGTTTTCATTATTTATGGCATCAGAAATATAGACCTGCAAGAGAGCAAGTTCAGTCTTGTTTAATTTTAAATTACTTTGTTTAGCGCTGTCTAATTGATTTTGAGTAAATTTAAGCCAATTATTAATTTTTACCAACCCTTCCTCAGAGCTATCTAATGCAAGCATATTCTCTAATACGTTAATTTGGGCTGGCCAAGCAAAGTAACGCTCAGGAAAGCGCTCTGCAATCACCATATAGTTAACTTGCTCAACTTGTGATTGTGTTAATTGCATTTCCATTAAACGCTGATAAATAGCGTGTCGCTTAGTTAAATAAGCATCAGTAAAAGCAAACTGCTGCTCGTCTAAATTTTGTTTAGAAATATTGCCTCTATGTACCAAAGTAGAATTTAAAACTTCTAATGCACTTTGAGCCTCTTCGAATGAGTTATAAGGCTGCGACGGCTTTGAGCAAGCCGTTAAAAGAAAACATAATATCAATGAAAAAGTCAGCGTTCTGTTCATATTTAATTCCAATAAAAAAAGCCCCAGAGGGGCTTTTTATAAGATGCTAAAGCAAATTAAAGTTAAATTTTAACACCGTTGCGAGCGGCTTTATCTTTAATGTACGTTGCCCAACCTTTTGCAAACTTACGTGTGCGAGGGTCATCCATTGCTTTAGTAATAGCAGCATATGCTTGCTTATACTTAGCTTGGTAGTAGTACGCTTCAGCTAAATCTGAGTAAATAGTACCCTTTTTATCAGAGCCTAATTCCAGTGCTTTGTTTAAACGAACAACAGCAGCACTAAAGTTTTCAGATTGTAAAAGTAATGAACCAGCTTTGCGATAAAGCTCAGCATCTTCATCAAATTTAGCAGCTTCTTCGTAATACTTAGCAGCTTTTTCTAGATCTTTTGAGCGATGGTAATTACTAGCAATTGCGTTAACATTTTGCTTATTACGCTTAACTTTATCTTCTTTAATTGCTTTTTCTAGCGTTACTGCCGCTTTAAAAGGAATTTCATTTAAAGAATAAAAGTTAGACAATACTTTGTAATCAACTTCAGCGTCAAAATAACCTTGCTTGTAAGCTACTTCCATGGTCGAAAGACCTTTTTTGTAGTCTTCAGTCTGTAGGTAATATTTACCTAAACTAACCCAAGCTTTCTTATCATCAGGCCAAACACGAACAATTTCTTCACCAACTTCGACCATATTATTATAGTCTTTAAGCTCAAAGTAAGAACCTAGTTTTAATTGGTAAGGTGCCTTGTTAGGCTCCTTTTGAAGCGATATTGCTTTGTTTGCTGGTTCAAAAACATCACGAAATTGTTTTAACTCGTAGTTAGCTTGCGCTATACGCGTATAAACTTTCGGATCTTCATCACCAGTAAAGTCAATCCAAGCTACATACGCTTTTTTAGCTTCTTGATACTTTTGAGTACCAATAAGTAAATCGCCTAATAGCTTAAGTGATTGCTCTTGATCTGCGAAATTTAAAACATCAGGAGCTACTGCTAGCTTAGTGTATTGAATCGCTTCATCGTACTTTTCTACTTGCGCGTACATGCTACCTAAGTAACGATTTACAGTCGCTTTATCAAAGTCATTTGAAGGTTCAATTTCTCTAAGCAAAACAATTGCTTCTTCAACCTTTTCTTCACCATACAAATCAAACGCTTTAATTACTTTTTTACCAGTACGCTCGCCCATGATTTTAGTTTTTGCTTTTTTACGCTCTTCAATCTTTGCGTAATCTGGCGCCGCTAAAACAGATGTAGTTAATACTGCACCCGACACAGACATAAGAATTGCAAGAGCAGTTACTTTAGAAAAATTTCTCATTACTCGCCTCCTTAATTGCCTTGGTTAAGTTTAAAGTCTAATTGAACTTGTAAACCTGGTTGTATTTGTGGTTTTCCGTCAATAATTTTAGGACGGTACTTCCACTTACGCAATGCTCGTTTAGCTTCACGGTCAAAGATACGTTTTGGATCTGCGTCGATTACTTCAACGTCGGTCACGCCACCTAACTCATCAATTGTGAATGAAAGTTGAACCCAACCTTCTTTACCATCACGTGCTGCTTGCGTTGGATATTTTGGTTCTATACGAACGATTGGTGTCGCATCACCATCTCGTCCAAATGCACCAGGACCACTTAGTCCACCTGCCGAACTACCAACATCAATGCTTCCCATATTAAATGACATAGCACCAGGGTTTGGATTATTATTTTCCGGCTGTGGCGGCTGCGGTTTAGGCGGCTGCTTTGGCGGTGGTGGAGGAGGAGGCGGTACACGCTTCCTCTCCTGCACCTTAGATTCAGGCGGATTCGTCATTATTTCGACTATGATCTGCTCTTTTTGTTCCGTATTACGGTCAGCCCCACCAGAGATGAGGAAGGCCATGAAGTAGAACAAGCCGAAAGTAACTGCCCCACCTGCAATCAGTGAAAACAGAAAACGAATCATTACTGATCTCCAGCTATTGAAATTCTAAGGTTATCACCCGTCGCTTTAATCTGGTCCATAACTTTAACCACTGTGCCGTGTTTAGCTTCTTTATCAGCTTGTATAATCACAACTTCAGTAGGTTGTTCTGCTAATAAACTTTCGATTTTTGCTGAAATACGCTCAACATCAATTTGTTGTTTATCAACCCAGATTTCGCCGTTACTACGAATAGCAATAAAAATGTTAGCATTTTTTTGCTTAGTAGCTTGGGCAGCTTTTGGTTTATTGACCTCGATACCAGCCTCTTTAACGAACGATGTAGTTACGATAAAGAAAATAAGCATGATAAATACGATGTCAAGCATCGGCGTCATATCGACCGCTGCTTCTTCTTCTTCACGAAAACGTTGTTTACGTGCCATATTTAATTCTCTCTCTAGTGATGAGGCATGCTATCTACAAGTTTGGCTTTCACCATTTTAGCTTTTGTCTCAAGACGTGAGCTAAAGAATACTCCAGATAGTGCCGCAACCATTCCAGCCATTGTTGGGATTGTTGCCATTGAAATACCTGATGCCATTAAACGTGCATTACCCGTACCTTGACTAGCCATGGTTTCGAAAACCGAAATCATACCAGTAACAGTACCAAGTAAGCCTATTAAAGGACAAACAGCTACTAATGTTTTAATCAACAACATACGCTGATCTAATTTTTCAGACGCTTCAGAAATCCATGCTTCACGGATTCTGTGTGCGTACCAAGACGTAGTGTCTTGGCGGGCATCCCACTTTGCTACAATTTCTTTCGCTGTGCGAGGAAACTCTGCAAGTAAGAACCAATAGCGCTCAATCATTAAAACCCACATTAGAAAGAGTGCTATCGCGACCACGTATAAAACCTGGCCGCCTGTGCCAACAAAATCCCTGATAGATTCCCATATCTCCATCAGGACTAGCATTAGGCTTTCTCCTTCTCCGCGTGGCTAGCAACGATACCCGCGCTTTGCTCATCAAGGATGTGTAATACCGACTTACTACGACCAGCTACAAGAGCATGAAGTAGAATAAGTGGTAATGCAGCAATTAGACCTAGCGCTGTAGTTACAAGTGCTAGAGAGATGTTACCTGCCATGATCTTCGGATCACCCGTACCGAACAATGTGATTGTTTGGAACGTTAAGATCATACCGATTACTGTACCTAGTAGACCTAGTAATGGTGCGATTGCAGCAAGAATCTTAATTATATTGATACCAGCTTCGATGCGTGGCGTTTCACGAAGAATCGCTTCATCAAGTTTAAGCTCAAGGTTTTCAACATCTTGTTTCTTGTTGTCATGGTACACTTTAAGAATACGACCCAATGGGTTATTTGTATTCGGTGTAGCAACATTTTTAAGTTGGCTCTTAATCTTACCTGTAGTAAGTGTAAGGTCAACAAAACGAATTAGAGTAATTAGCATACCTAAAGCTAGTAAAGCTGTAATGATATAACCAACTACGCCACCTTGATGGAAGTATTCCATAAGGGTCGCTTTTTGAGTGTTGATACGTAAGATAGCGCCACGAGTCGGGTCAATGAAAACACCAGCATAGTTATCTGATGAAGTATTTTCAAGAGCCGTGATACCGTCTAAAATGTAACCATCTGGTTGTTTACCTAGAGGTTGAATAGACTTAGTTTCTGGTGAATAAATTAAGTAACCATCATCTGTAACTAAGTTAAAGTTACCAATACGAGTTACTTTTTTCATTGACGGGTTACCGTCAAGACCAGCAACTTCAGTTTCAAAAGTTGAAACTTTAGCTGATTCTGTCATTTCAGTTTGAAGTGAAATCCAAAGTTCTTCTAATTCACGAACTGTTGGTAGTTCTTTAGCAGCTGCTAATGAACGTAATATTTCAGCACGACCTGGTTTTTCAGCACTAACTAAAGATGCTTCGATAGAACCGATAGCGTCTTGAGCTGCACGACGTACAACACCAAACATCTCACCCAAAGTACCTTGAGCACTTTGTAGAGCTGCTTCTTTTTCAGCTAAGGTATTTTCGTTTTGTGCATATTGCTTAGCTAAGCTCTCACCACGTGACTTCTCAGTAGCAAGTTGGCTTTTAGCTTTGTTAAGTAATGATTGCTTGTCAGCACGTTCTGATAAGAACTCTTGCTCACGTTGCTTATTGATTTTACCTTCAGATATACGCTCTTGCTTTACTTGCTCAAGAATTTTATCTAAAGCATCAGTATTTGCATGTGCATTAAGCGCGGTACCTGCAGAAACAGTTAGTACTGCTGCAACAGCAAAACCTTTAAATAGTTTCTTCATTATTGATTACTCCGCGCCAAAAATTGGTAGTTTAACAAGTTCTAATGTCGCTTGCTTACGCGCCATACGGATCACTTCTTTAACAGGTTTTAGGTATTCTTCACCTAATTCTTTCCACTGTTTAGTGTTGTTATCCCACACCCAAGCATGTTTTAAGTCAAAAGACTGAGCAACGTAAGTAATACGACCTAATTGACCAATATCAACGTTAATGCTCTTGCCATCAACTTCTAACGTACCTTGTGAAGCAGATACAAGTGAACTGTATGCTGTTTCTATTGTGTATGCTTCAAGTACTTGACGGAACTTTTCTGACGTCGTTACAGACGCAGAAACCATTATTTCACGAAGTCTTTCAACACGTGCTAAACGCGTTTCTAGATTAAATGGAACGTCCGCTTTGATGAATTGCTCAAGCGTATCGATCATGCGATACATCAAAGGCACAACGTTTTGTTTAGTGCCGTCAATAGTAGCTATTTGACGATCAAACGATTCTATCGACGCATTTTGGCTATCAACCAAACGTGATACATGATCGTTATACACTTTCATAAGTTCTGTCTCATCAACAACGCTACGGTACTCAGCTATAAGCTCTTGAGTTTGACCATATACATTGTCAATTTTAGTTTGAGACTTAACAGCAGCCTTTTGAATTTGTTGACCTGCGTTTTGCACGTCATTCAAAGGATCTGCAATCACATTGCTGCTTGCAAATGCAAATGCGCCAACCAACGCAGTTGCTACAAGACTCTTTCTGATTTTAACAGACATAGTTCCCAACCAATTAAGTAATGTTACTTTTATAATTTAATTATCCTCCGAAGAGAACAACCCTGATATCTTTTAATAGATATCAACCTTCCAATAATGCTAAATGCAATAAGCGCTGTCAACTTGATGTTTACTAATCTCAGTAAATAAATGCTTAATCGCAAGCTTACACTAAAGTATTACCAATTTAATGTTAACATTATTGTAACGAGTTACGTTCTTAATATTTCGATTAAAGCCTTTTAAGAGGTATGTTTATTCGGTATGCCCTCAGAAAAAACAACAAAAATGCAACATTTAGTTAAAACCAAATTAGGGTTAAAAAAAAAGATAAATAAATATTTATATATATTACAAAAGTTATTTTTTAAGCAAATTCATGGTTTTTTTGTTACTTTCAAACACTTCACCTGAAAAAACAAACCGTTTATCGCACAAAAAAACATCATCATCTGCTATTTCTTTAAAAGTAAAAGTTGTAGATATTTGATATTAATTTTATTTTTTATAAAAAATAAAATTTGGAGATGTTGAAGAAATGCTACGTGTTGAGAATTATTTACTAATACTAATAAATTAACTAATTTAATTTATTAAAGTCATTATTGAATTGGATTTTATGACATAAAAACTCACTTGCTAGGTAAAATTCCACTTTTGTTAAATCAATAAGGATTAAACATAATTAGATCGGTAATTAATTATCATAATTGTTAAAAACCTTAATAATAAAAATCTTATACCGTTGTTTATTGAACTCTAAATATGGTTGGTTAGATACTTAACTATTGAGAAAAACTTATCATTATCCCCCAAACTTAGCTTCTTAAGTTTACAACAAACTTTTTAGTTCGAAATGTACGACTCACTTAAAACTCGTTCTGAAAGTTTGGTATAAATAACACTTACCTTTTATAAATCAGCATAAACTAAAGTATGTGCTTTAAATTTAGTTATTATTTTAGGTTGTTATTGATTAGGAACATATTAGATGCAGTCAGAGGTTTGGAGGGAATATGTAATTTTTAATTATTGTTATTGAGATATTTGATAATGTTATTAATGATTTTTATTGAGGGGTATTTGAATAATATTTATTGATTTGTACTAGGAGGAATTATGGTGAAACAGAAGACTGTTTCACCACGTTGAACGAAGGTTCACATAATAAATTATGCTGCTTCTACGTTCTCAGCTTCAGGGCCTTTTTGACCTTGCTTGATGCTGAATGTCACTGCTTGACCTTCGCTAAGAGTGCGAAAACCAGAACCAGTGATTGCGCTGAAATGTACAAACACGTCAGGACCATTTTCTTGCTCAATGAAACCAAAGCCTTTAGCTTCGTTGAAAAACTTTACTTTACCAGTAACCGACATACTAAATTTTCCTGTAAGTCAATAATTAAAATTCAGCCATATTATTATGGCAATCTCCTCCCCGAGTCAATGCTCAAAAATATGGAGGTACAGTACAGGAACAAGTAATAACCAAACCGGTAACCTTAAACGCAGCACAATATCCGTAAATTCAATACATAAAAACTCAAAGCAAGTTAAGATTAACACATTATTTTTTGTTTCGCTCTATTAATTATAAAATATTTATTAAAAACACATCTATTCTTTTAAATATCTTCAACTGATTAATTTAAAAGCAAAAAGTTGCAAATATATTATTGTATGATATATGGCTTTGACATTAATTTTATCCAAAATTTAACAAATCACCTTGTTTTTAAGCACCTTTAATTTTTAAATTATGGTTTATAAAACGAAAAAAAACCGCAAACAATAATGCGGCTTTTACTTACTTATCTATTTAATCATTACCTACTTAACTTGCCACTCAATTGTATCTTCAGCTTTGATAGGTACAACTTGAGAATCACCTAGAGTATAACTTGCAGGTACTTTCCATGGGCTTCTGTGTAATGTAATCGTATCGGTGTTGCGTGCTAATTCATAAAAATCAGGACCAAAGTGGCTTGCAAACCCTTCTAGCTTATCAAGAGCACCCGCGTCTTCAAACGCTTCTGCATACAGCTCAATTGGTGCATGGGCTGTATATGCACCAGCACAGCCACAAGCTGCTTCTTTTTTATCTTTATAATGTGGTGCTGAGTCAGTACCTAAAAAGAATTTTTTATTTCCACTTATAGCAGCTGCCATTAACGCTTGTTGATGAATATTGCGTTTTAATATTGGTAAACAGTAATAATGAGGACGTATTCCCCCAGCTAACATATGGTTACGATTATAAAGTAAATGATGAGCTGTGATAGTAGCAGCTACATTATCTGAAGCATTAACTACAAACTCTACTGCATCTTTAGTCGTAATATGTTCGAGTACAATTTTAAGCTCAGGGAAATCGCTAACGACATCACCTAAAATTGTGTCTAAAAATACTTTTTCGCGATCAAAAATATCAATTGATGAATCAGTCACTTCACCGTGCACTAATAATAACATCCCTACTTCTTGCATTGCTTTTAACACTGGGTATATATTTTTAACTGAAGTTACGCCTGAGTCAGAATTTGTAGTTGCTCCGGCAGGATAAAGCTTAGCAGCAACTATTTGACCCGTCGCTTTCGCCTTTTTAATTTCATCAGGTGTTGTTTTATCCGTAAGATACAGCACCATTAGAGGCTCAAAATTACCTTGTGGACCGGCTGCAATAATACGTGTTCTATACTCTAATGCCGTATCAGTACAGGTAGCTGGAGGAACTAAGTTTGGCATGATAATCGCTCGCCCCATATAACGACTAATATCACGGACCGTATCTTTTAGCTGATCGCCATCACGTAAGTGAACGTGCCAATCATCAGGGCGAGTTATCGTTAATGTTGTTACTGAGTCTGTATTTGTACTAGTCATTACTTTAGTTCCACGGCTGAATTTATCCGATCATAGGCATATGGTGTTTTCGAGTAAAGATTTTATTAAAAATAATCACAATATTTACATAAATAAAGATGACCTTTCCTCTGTATGGGGCTTACAGCAAAACAAATAATTTATAGTAAAACGGCTAAAGCAAAAAGCGCTATTAAGGAGTACATCTTAATTTTGATAACTAATGTGTTCCTATAGTCTGCTACGTAGGGTAGAAGTTATCCAATCAGTAGATATAAGCGACCTCTCTCATTTAAAATGAACCTAAACTTTGCATAAATCAAAAACATTCATCGTTTTGTTTTGTAGAACGATTCAGATTGAGTTAACTTAGTACCTGAACTAACAAATAATAAGAAAAATAATAATCGCCTATGTCGAACAAAATCGATATCAATAAAGCGCTAGAAATAAAAACTGAACAACTTGGTATTATTAATCAGTTTTCGTCAAGCCTATTACAACTTGATACTCTTGCAGAACTATTCGAATACGTCACTACACAGGTCGTAAATAGACTTGGTTTTGTTGACTGTGTTATTTATCTAGCCGACGACTCAGCCTCTACATTAAATCAAGTTGCATCTATGGGCATTGCCCATGAGCGTTATAAATATAGAGCACAGAGAAAGGTAATCCGGTTTAGTGAAGGGATTTCAGGTTTTGTAGCCTCAACAGGTAAAGCCATTATACTTGACGATGTCAGTACAGATAGCCGTTATATAGCCGATGAACGTCCTGCACAATCAGAGTTGTGCGTCCCTCTTATATATAAAGAAAAAGTATTAGGGGTAATTGACTGTGAACACCCAGTAAAAAATTACTTTACTAACTCTCACCTTGAAATATTAACTACGGTTGCCCATTTATTAAGCGCCAAAATAAATCAAGTTAACACCGTCAATAATTTACAACAAACCGTAACACAATTAAACAATGCACAAAAACTCGAAAACAGCCTTTTACAAATAGCTAATTTAACTTACAAAGCGAGTAATTTAGATACGTTTTTTGAAGCACTACATACTATTATTAATAGCCTACTACGTGCTGATAACTTTTTTATTGCGCTGTACGATAAGCAAGTCGATATTCTTGATATTGCTTACATTGTAGAAGAAGGCATTCAAACTAAAGCACATCAAAAAATATCTAAAGAGCAGCTAAAAGACACCGCATCTTACTACCTACTACAAACAGACCAAACACTACTACTCGATAAACAGTCCTTTCAAGAATATATTGATAAAGGATGTTTTAAAATGGTGGGTAGGCAATCAGAATCTTGGTTGGGTGTACCATTTAAAACCAACGATCAAATGAGCGGCGTTATTGTTGTACAAAGTTACGATAAAACACTGCATTATAACGAGCAAGACAGCGCATTATTAACCTACGTTAGTAGGCAAATAAGTATGGCTATTGATAGACAACTTGTCCGCCAGGAGCTTGAACACAGAGCACTTCATGACGATCTTACTGGGCTAGCTAATCGGTCATTATTAATAGAGCGAATTAAGCATGCAATATTACGCCTAGCAAGAGCTAAAAAAGGCACAAGTAATGCCCTTTTGTATTTAGATTTTGATCGCTTTAAAAGTATTAACGACTCTCTTGGTCATGAAGTTGGTGACCATTTTTTAATAAAAATATGCGAGTTAATTAAAAGTACGATACGAAATACAGATACCTTTGCTCGATTAGGTGGTGATGAATTCGCTATTTTCATGGAAAATATCACTCATCGAAATCAAGTAAATGAAGCACTTACACGGATTGAAATAATTCTTTCAAAACCTATCAATGTTAATGGTCATTTATTACAAGCCTCCACCAGCATTGGTATTGCGTATAATGATAATACAAGCGACAAAGCATATAAATTATTACAACAAGCTGATGCCGCCATGTACGAAGCTAAATCATCAGGTCGAGGACAAGTTAAGTTTTTTAACAATGCTATGCGCCAAAAACTTAAAACTCACGCCGACATCGAAAACGATTTACAACACGCCATAGAACACAACGAATTTGAACTTTACTTTCAACCAATTTTTACTATTTCCTCAAGCCGAGTCGTTGGTTTTGAGGCTCTAGTACGTTGGCATCACCCTAAAAAAGGCTTTGTTCCACCCAACAATTTTATCCCAATCGCTGAAACCACTGGCCAAATCATAAATCTTGATTTGCACTTACTTGATTTAGCCGCACAACATATATCAGATTGGCATAAACAAGGGCATCGTTTTTTAAAAGTGACTGTTAATGTATCGTCTAGACATTTTGCGAGCCTCGATTTTGTTGCCCAAATACATGCTATATACAATAAATACCAACTTCCACTGGGCTCTTTATGCTTAGAAATTACAGAATCAGGTCTAATAGAAAACCTAGAGCTAGCGACACAAATAATTGAAGGGCTTTCGCCATTAAAAGTAAAATTATGCCTTGACGATTTTGGTACCGGTTATTCTGCACTTGGTTATTTACATCAACTTCCGATTCATATTTTAAAAATTGATAAAAGCTTTATAGATCATCTACAAGACTCTACGAACCCATTAGTTGAAGCAATTTTATCACTTGCTCAATCTCTAAAGTTAGAAGTGGTTGCTGAAGGAATAGAAACAACTGACCAACTTACAATACTTCAAGCAACTCAGTGTCATTACGGGCAAGGTTTTTTAAAATCAAAACCTGTTACTGCAAAAGAAGCTATATTATTAATTAATAAGCCGTTATAAACATATAAAAAGTCAGCACATAGGTGCTGGCTTGTTGTATTAATTTCTCTGCCCTTTTTTAAACGAGAATCTAAATTAACCCACGTTTGATTTATCGTAATTAAATATTACGCAAAACAATAAACGACTAAAAAGCCCTCGCTTCTAACAAACAACATCACTTACTAGTAATAGCTCAATCCCTGTATATATTAATAATACTTCATAGGTTAGACATTAAGAGATAATTGGATTCAGGCCGCATTTTAATCGTCCTTTTTCTTTATCTCTTTTTGGGTTCGCTCTTCGTGCATAT